>JBDTFN010000089.1:0-16161 GCA_039937915.1 Jatrophihabitans sp.
GGACCACGAACAGCCCCAGCCGCGCGCAGCCCTTCCGCCACAGCAGAACCCCGGCGAGAACGGCGATGGCCGGGAAGGTGAGGGGCTGGCCGATCGTGCTGACCGCTTTCCAGAAATCGACTGCGTGCGGACTGGGCGCGACGGTCGAGTTCAGGTTCTTCGCCACCTCGTGGTCGAGCGTGTGCAGGGGTGTCCACGACGTGATGACCAGGAGCAGGACGACGCCGAACAGCGCGAGGGCGACGAGCGCGGTCACCCCTGCTCCGGTGAGCCGCGCGCTGAAGCGACCCAGCCCGCCCCGCCGGCGGCGTTCGGGTTGTGTCGTCATCCGGGGTAGCCGTACTCGCGCTCGACCGTGGCGACCCGGACCCGGTAGGCGCGATACCACTCACTGCGCCCACGACGCTGCGCGACGCGGTGTTCGGCGACCTGCTTCCACGCCTGGGCATCGACGGCGGTGGCCCAGTAGGAGACCGTGATCCCGGCCGCGTCATGCGCGTACTCGATGCCGAGGTAGCCCGGCTGCTCGGCCGCAAGACGCTCCATCTCAGCGGCCATCGCGGCATAGTCTTCGCCGGCGGCGGCCTCGGTCCTGATGGAGGTGAAGATGACCGCGGTGTACGGCGGTTCGGGTGTCCGCGCCAGGTCCATCCGCTCAGATTAGGTGTGCTCGGTCGTGTTGCCGCTAGCGCAGAGGGGTGGACGCGAGCAGTCGGGCGTCGCGACCCGCGACGACGATGCGGTGCGATCGTCCGGGCCCGAGGTAGGGGGTGAACCAGCGCGCGGCGTAGCGGTGCCGTCCGTGGCGGTCCGCGCCGAGATGGACCACGCCGAGGTGATATCCCTGGTCGTCGAGGACGACACCGCCGGAGTAGGCACGGGACCAGCCACCGTCATCGTCGCGGGACTCGACCCAGGCGATCGGCTCGTGCCAGAACAGGGACCCGGGGGAGCGGTCGTACCAGCGGAACTCCCAGTAGCCGTCCTCGGTCGCTGTCGGGTCCACGAAGCCGGGCGAGCCGGCCGGGACGCGCACGTGACTGGTCGAGTCGGGTTGAGCGAGGTAGCGATGCGCGGCGAAGTCGAACCGTCGCGCCCCGAGGTGATCCGCGACCGTCCCGCGTTCGAGGACGTCGCGGGCCAGTGCTGCGGCGCACGCCGCTGCGAAGGGCTGGCTCTGCGGTCCGAACAGGGTGTTGCCGCCCTCGTATCGCTGCAGCGAGTACTCCTCGGGCGTGGTCAGGTAGCAGAACTGTTCGTTGGCCAACGAGGACACCGCGATGCGTTCGATGCCGCGCGCCGGCCCGATCGCGGCGCGTACTGCAGCCTCGACCCGGCGGCCGGACTCGACCGTCGTCTCGAAGGGCAGCGCGACGATCAGCGTCGCGCCGACGCGCAGCACCTGGACGGGCAGTACAGAGGGGAAGCTCGACGGGGGGACGAAAAGGTCGTGCAGCCGACGTCCGCCCGGGATCCACTTCGCGCCGTGCGGACCACGGGCGCCAGGTTTGGGATGGCCGGCCCGAAACGGCGGTACGCGGTGGATGACCGGGGTCTGGTTCTCCCTTGCGCCGGCCATCGTCGCCGCTCCGAATGCCGGTGGCGGCAAGGTGATGCCGTCAATGACCGGACGCGTGCCCAGGTCGATGTCGCGCAGCCCGACGGCGAGCGTCACGTCGTCGTTGAGGTCGGACTCGAGTCGATCGTAGAGCTCCGCCGCGGCCGCGCCGATCCCGCGCCCGACCCGCTCGGCCTCCGGGTAGACGAGCAGTCCGGGACGCACGGCCGGGGCGACGTCGCCGTGAGTTCCCTCGATCGCGCCGACCACCGCGCGCCGGCCGGTACTGCGAGCGATGTGGGCTCCCAGCTCACCCTTGAGGTAGGCCCAGACGTCGGCGTTGTACGAGTGGTCCCGCTGCGACACTCCGGTTCCGTGGATGGAGAAGATCACCGCGGCGCCGAGAGGTCCGTAGCCGCCGTCGGGTTCGATCGCATCGACGCGGATCAGGTGCAGCCACGGGTTGATGGCCTCGTACTTGCGCTGCGGTGGCAGCGTCTTGTCCGCGACGTTCTCGTTGCGCACCCAGGACTCGACTGAACGGTTACGGGTCAGTCCCCACACCTCGGTGGCGCCGGTCGCGAGCCGGGCCGGCCGCCTCGTCGCTACCGCTTCGCGCACCGCACCGGCGAGGCGGTCCACCAACCACCCGGTCCAGGCCGGGTCGAAACCGGGGTGGTTCGACGCGAAACGATTCATCGCCTCGTTGCCGTGGAACTGCCCCGGCCCCGCGTGGGTGTGCGTTGCGCCCAGGAGGAGCCCGGAGAGCCGGACGTCGGTGTCCTGCGCGATGGACTGGGCGACGAGGTGAGCGACGACGGCCGAGCCGGCCAGCAGGTCGCACTGCACGATCGCGATCGATGTCGTCCCGGCGCGCAGGTGCAGGACGTGCGCGTGCAGGCGCGTTCGGAATCCGTTGCCGGAGTGGGCGTTGGACGAATGGCCGGCCTTCGGCATGCCCGGCGGTGGCGTGATGTCGACCTCGGCGGCGCCGGCCAGCAGGCCGGCGACCGGCGGCAACGACTGCTCCTTGGGTGGGAACACGTCGAGTACCACTCGTTCGGGCACGTCGTCGGCCAGTGCAGCGAGAGGGTTGTCGCTCATGGCTGATGAGGATGGTCCATGTCTCGGGGTCGAGCGACACCGCGTTGTCGGATCGGTCGGACATGATCGGAGCTCACGCGGTGCACAGCCGTCGACGGGAGGATCCACATCATGTTTCTCGGACTCCGCACGGTGATCTATCCGGCTCCGGATCTCGAGGTCAGCAAGGCGTGGTTCTCCACCCTGCTGGGCGTCGAGCCGTACTTCGACCAACCGTTCTACGTGGGTTACGACGTGGGCGGTTACGAACTCGGTCTCGATCCGAACTCAGCCCCCGCGGAGGGTCCGGTCACCTACTGGGGTGTTCCGGAGGTCGACGTCGCGCTGGCCGCTCTCGTGGCTGCCGGGGCGACGGGGGCGAGCGATATCACCGACGTGGGCGATGGAATAAGGGTCGCAACGGTGCGCGAGATCGGCGGTGCCCTCCTGGGAATCATCGAGAACCCGCGCTTTGAGGCGCGCGAGCGCCCGGCCGACGCGGTCGGGCCGGGGCGCTGACTAACGGACCTTGACTCAGCCGTCGGCGCACCGGGACCATCACCTACCGACCCCGCGGATGAGGCAGGTGAGCATGGCGCAACCACAAGCCTTCGTGATGCCGCGTGACGGTAGTGCCGCGCAGGAGGAGCTAGGACCAGATCAGGACAGCCCGGTGCCGTGGAGCGTCGTGACCGACATCTTCGCCTCCGGCGGCTGGTTCTGGTTGTCGACGACGAGCCCGGACGGTGCTCCGCATGCCGTCCCGGTATTGGCGGCCTGGGCCGACCCGGTGTTCTACGTGGCCTCCAATGACCGCACCCGAAAGAGCCGCAACCTCTATGAGAACGGTCGATGCGTCCTGACCAAGGAGACGCCCACTCTGCACCTGGTAGTGCGTGCACTCGCGCGGCACTCCTGGGACGACGCCACCATGACCCGAGCGTCCCGCGCCTTCGCGCAGATCTATCAGTGGACGACGAGGGTGGGGGAGAGCGAACTGGAGGCCTACTACGGCGCGCCGACCTCCGGAGGGCCGCCCTACCAGGTCTTCGAGATCACGCCGGTGACGGCGTTCGCGTTCCCGACCGACGCCGAATCGACCGCGCCGACCAAGTACGACTTCACGGACTGAGCAACGCTAGGACGCAGGGGGTTTGCGCCAGAAAGTCGCAAGTTGCGCCGCCGCGCCGCCGACCCCTAGACCTGCGGCAAGCAGCGCCCGCCGCGCAGGCGTTCCGATGCGATCCACCCCGAGCCGGCGATCAACGCTGAACCGTCCGCTCCCGAGCGCGGCCAGCGCGATAGCGGCGGCGCTGAGGAAGGTGGTGTACTCCCACCCCTCGTCGGTGATGAAGTAGCCGTTCGCGAGGTGAACGCTCCGGATCGCGACCGACATCGTGCCGACGACGGCCGCGCACTGCAGCGGGGTGCCGATACCGGCAATCAGAGCCGACCCGGACCCGATCTCCACCACTGCGCTGGTTCGTGCCTGCAGCTCCGGCTGCCGGAAACCGATCGACTCGAACCAGCGGGCTGTGCCGTCCAGACTGCGGGCGTGTTTCACCCCGTGCGCGAGCATTGTTCCGCCGATCGCGCCGCGCAGGATGAGCCGAGGTAATTCGGCGGTGTCTCGGTCGGGGGCTCGCCGCGCCAGGTGTCGCATTCACACAATGTATCCGCGAGGCGCGTCCCGGTCAGTCCTTCTTGCCGCGATTGCGCACCCGACGGAGCACTATCACCAGCGCCAGCGCGCCGCCGATGATCAACGCGGTGCGCTTCTTGTCCTCGGTGGCCTTGCCGACCACGGGCTGAGCGGCGTGCTGGGCGCGGTCGATGATCTTCTGGACCGGCTCGGGCGCGGCGTCTTTCGCCGCGGCGTACTTCTCGCTGGCGGCTTCGCTGACGTGTTGGGCCTTTTTCTGTGCCTGGGCCTTGACGTCGAGCTTCGCCGCGAGCGCGTCGGCCGTGGCCGCGAGTTCGGCGCGGGTCGCCGCGATGTCTGCCTTGAGCGCGTCCGCGTCCGGTGCGGCTGACGGCTCGGACTCGGCGCCGACGTGGGGCACCGTGCCGTTGGCGTCGGGCGGGACGATCGGAATGGAGTCGCTCATCGTTTGACCGCATGCTTCACGGCCGCGACATCGGCCTGAACGCTGGCAATGGCATCTGTGGGCACTGGTGGACTCCCTTGTTTGACGTTGCTCTTTCCTACCAGTGCCACCACGCCGGCGAGCGCTAGGAGTGCCACTCCCACGATCAGCGCAGCGAGCCACGCATCGACCGTGGTCGCCAGACCGAGCACGGCGGCCGCGATCAGCACCCCGAGGCCGAAGTAGCCAAGTACCGCTGCGCCCCCGAACAAACCGGCGCCGACCCCGAGCTTCTTGCCGCGCTCCTTGATCTCGGCCTGGGCCAAGGCGATCTCGTCGCGCACGAGCCGAGACACCTGTTCGGTCAGCTGGGAGGTGAGCTCGCCCAGTGAGGGCTCTGGTGCCGCAGGAGCGGCGTGGTTCGGGCCGGGATTCGGTCGTAGCGATGTCATCGTGTGTCCTCCAGAAGACAGTTCTTGGTTAGGACGTCCCCATCGGGAGTTCGGACATAACGGGTCTGTCGATCGGGTCGCCCGGGTAGAACGCCGCTGAGCCGTCGCCCGAGAGACGCTCACGACGACGGCGAAGGAGATAGCTGTTCCCGGCGCTACGGGACGGACCGGGCTCAGGCGTCTTCCTGCCGCTCACGAACGCGGTAGCTCTCGCGCCCGGGCGGGGGCTTGGGCGGATCGGTGCTCGCCTGCACGGCTTCCCACGTCCGTTCGATGGGGTGGTCGGGCTTGACATCGACGTCCTCGGATTCCGCGCCTGACCAATGGGTGATCGGTACGGCGGCGTCGCCGGTGACGGTGTAGGTGACCAAGTCGCGCTCGATGCTCACGGATAGGAGTTGGCCCCGGTAGCGCAGGCAGAACCGCAGAGCTGACCATTGCGTCGGCAGCTGAGGGCGGAAGGTCAACCGGTCTCCGTGATCGCGCAAGCCTCCGAACCCGGCGACGGCGGCCAGCCATCCACCGGCCAACGAGGCGATGTGCAGACCGTCGGCGCCGCTGCTGCCCAACTGATAGAGGTCCATGAGTGCGGCTTCGGCGAGATAGTCGGTCGCGATGTCGAGGTGACCGACCTCAGCCGCGATGACGGACTGCGTGCAGGCCGACAGTGAGGAGTCGCGCACCGTCAGCGGTTCGTAGTACGCGAAGGCGTTCGCTTTCTGCTCCGGGGTGAACCGCTCGCCCGCCCAGTGCAGCGCGAGCATCAGGTCGGCCTGTTTGACGACCTGCTTGCGGTACAGGTCGAAATACGGAGCGGTGAGCAGCAGCGGGTAGGACTCCTCCTCGGCCGACCGGGCAAAGTCCCACACCTCCAGTTTGGTGAAGCCGCGCGCCTGTTCGTAGACCTCGTGCTCGTCGTTGTAGGGCACCGCAACCCGGTCGGCGGCGTCCGCCCAGGCCGCAGCCTCTTCATCGGGGACCTTGAGCGCGCGGCACTCGTCGGGGTAACGCCGCGCCATATCCGCGGCGGCGCGCAGATTCTGTGCCGCGAGCAGGTTGGTGTAGACGTTGTCGTTCGCGATGGCGCTGTACTCGTCCGGCCCGGTCACGCCGTCGATGTGGAACTTCTCGTCCTCGCCGGTGTACCCCAGCGACAACCACAGCCGCGCGGTCTCAACCAGTAGTGGTACCGCCACGTCGCGTTCGAAGTCGGTATCGCCGGTCCAACGCACGTGGCGGGTGGCGGCGGCGGCGATGCCGGCATTGACGTGGAATGCGGCAGTACCGGCCGGCCAGTATGCGGAGCACTCGTGACCGCGGATCGTTCGCCACGGGAAGGCGGCGCCGGTCAGGTGCAGGGTGCCGGCCCGCTCGCGGGCCAGGGCCAGGGTGGACGCGCGCCAGCGCAGCGCGTCGGCCGCAGCCTCGGGGTCGGTGGCGCTGAGCAGAGGCAGGACGAACATCTCGGTATCCCAGAACGCATGACCGTCGTAACCAGGCCCGGTCAGTCCCTTGGCGGGGATCGCCCGCTGCTCGGCGCGGGCGCCGGCCTGGAAGGCGTGGAAGATGCCGAAGCGGACGGCCTGCTGCAGCTCGTCGTCACCCTCGATGACCACGTCGGCGCCGGACCAGAACTTATCCAGTTCCGACTCCTGCTCCTGCGCGAGTTCGTCCCACCCCGCATGCAGCGCGCTGACGGTCGCGGCGGCGACCTGGTCACGCAACGCGGGGACCGAGCGCTGGCTCGACCAGCCATAGCTGACGAATTTGGTGACGTCGAGCTGGTCGGTCGGTTCGAGGTGCGTGGAGTAGGTGAGTCGCGCCCAGTCCTCGTGCACGGCAAGTTCGAAGATGTTGCCGTTCGGGGTGTCGACGATGTGGTCCATCATGGCGGCCATCTGCAGTTCGCTTCGCTCGGTGCGGTGTATCAGCAGCGCGCGCGTCCCTTCGCCGGAGTGCTCGACACCCTTGAGAGCCTGCTTGACGACGGCGGCGACACGCGGGTCGTCCGATTGGGCGGCCACGTGTTCGTTCGCGACGAGTTCGGACTGCATGACGACCCGGACGGGGGAGCCGACGGCCTCTACGCGGTAGCGGATCGCCATGATCGAGCGGCGACGCAGCGATACGAGCCGAGTCGTGCGGAGCCGGATACGCTTCCCGGACGGGGAAGACCAGACGAGGTCCCGTTCCAGGACCCCCCGCCGCAGATCGAGCACCCGCTCGTGGCTCTCGACGCAGCCGTAGCGCAGGTCGAGCGGTTCGTCATCGACCAGCAACCGGATGAGCTTGCCGTTGGTGACGTTGAGGACGGTCTGGCCGGACTCCGGATAGCCGTATCCCGCCTCGGCGTAGGGAAGCGGCCTGGCCTCGAAGAAGGAGTTCAGATACGTCCCGGGCAAGCCGTTGGGATCGCCCTCGTCAAGATTCCCGCGGACGCCGATGTGTCCGTTGGACAGCGCGAACAACGATTCCGAGGCCGCGAGCCGATCCAAGTCCAGACCCACCTCCTGCAAGCGCCACGGGTCGACCGGGTACTGGTCGCGGATACGTCCGCTCATAGCGTCACCCTGTTCGCTCGCCGAACTTTTCCCCTTGCTCCGCAAGCGTCGCTCACAGCAACTCGGCCAGGTCGGTGACGACGATATCGGCGCCGTGTGCTCGCAGCGCGTCGCCGTGTGCGGCGTCGAGGCGGTTGATGCCGACGACGAAACCGAAGTTCCCGGCCCGGCCGGCCTGGACCCCAGCCGTCGCGTCCTCGAACACTGCGGCCTGCGCCGGTTCGAGCTCGACGCAGCGTGCCCCAGCCAGGAAGGAATCCGGAGCAGGTTTGCCGTTCAAGCCGCGCGCCTTGATGGTCACGCCGTCGACGCGGTGCTCGATCGAGGCGGCCAGTCCGGTCACCTGAAGCACGTCGGCAGTATTCGCGCTGGAGGACACGACGACCCGGCGCAGTCCGGCGTCGACTGCGGCCGCGAGATAGTCCCGCGAGCCTGGGAACACGACGACACCGTCGTTCTTGATGCGACGCAGCAGATCCTGATTCTTGCGGGTTCCGATGCCGTTGATGGTGTTGGCGTCGGCTGGATCGTCTTCGTCACCCTCGGGCACCTCGATGTCGCGTGATTGCAGGAAGTCCCGCACACCGTCCAGTCGCGGTTTGCCGTCGACGTAGTCGTTGTAGTCCTCGTCCCTGAACGAGGACTGGTCGTGGTCGCTCAGGATCGGGTCGAAGGCCGCCGCCCAGGCAGCACGGTGCAGCGAGGCAGTGTCGGTCAGAACGCCGTCCAGGTCGAACAGGCAGGCACGGATCGAGTCAGGAAGTCCAAGAGGCACCAGGTCAGGATGCCCGAGTGGGGTGGGCCTCAATCGATATGGGGTCGGTGATGCATTACCGTGCTTCTCTACACACCGGCTAGCCCATCGCAACGACACGAGGACGACATGCGAAATTCTTCCATCCGCCGCCTACTGCCGCTGCTGGGCCTGGTCGCCTCCGCCACCTTGATGGCCGGTTGCGGCAGTTCAAGTAGCGGCAACGGCACCTTCAACAGCCCATCGGTGAAAAACAGCTCGGTCAATTCCTCGGCCAACACCGGGCCGTCCACCCTGCCGAGCGTCTCGACACCTTCAGTGTCGACCCCAGCGCTCCCGACGACCGGTGGTGGGAGTGGCGCCGACGCCGCGTTCTGCTCGGTGATCAAGACCGGCTACAGCAAGATCACCGGCGCGGGATCCGATCCGTCGGGCGCCGCCGATGTGTTCGAGCAGGCCTCGCAGGTTGCCCCGGCGCAGGTCAAGTCCGACGCCGAGTACGTCGCTCAGGCTCTGCGTAACCCGTCCGGCGTCGACATCTCGAAGGTGACAGATGCGACGAGAAATGTGCTGACCTACTACGCCACGCACTGCGCCACCAGCTGACGCTCTCGCGACAAACAACGCTCCGCACCCTCGAGTGGGTGCGGAGCGTCGTCGTGTGGTGCGGATTTTTCAGTCGTACTGCGGGTCGATCAGTCCTCGAAGGTCGAGATGTCGATGACGAAGCGGTATCGCACGTCGGAGTCGACCACGCGGTCCCACGCCTCGGTGATCTGCTCGCCACCGATGGTCTCGATGGTGGCCCCGATGCCGTGCTCGGCGCAGAAGTCCAGCATCTCCTGCGTTTCCTTGATGCCGCCGATCATCGAGCCGGCCCATGTCTTCGCCCCGCCGAGCAGCGCGAACGCTGGCACTTCGAGCGGCTCGGACGGAGCGCCCACACTGACGAGCGCGCCACGCGTCTTGAGCAGTGACAGGTACTTCTCGATCGGCAACGGCGCCGACACGGTGTTGACGATGAGATCGAAGGTGCCGGCCAAGTCCTTGAAGGTCTTCTTGTCGCTGGTGGCGTAGTAGTGATCGGCGCCGAAGGTCTTGCCGTCCGACTCCTTCGAGGTGGTCTGCGAGAGCACGGTGACTTCGGCGCCCATCGCGTGCGCGATCTTGACGCCCATGTGGCCAAGTCCACCCATGCCGACGATGGCGACCTGCTTGCCCGGGCCCGCGCCCCAGTGGTGGAGCGGCGAGTAGAGGGTGATCCCCGCGCACAACAACGGGGCGGCCTCATCGAGTTCGATGCCCTCGGGAATGTGCAGCACGTAATTCTCGTCGACGACGATGTGCGTGCTGTAGCCGCCGTCGGTCGGCTTGCCGTCGAGCATGCCGCCGTAGGTGCCGACCATGCCCTTGAGGCAGAACTGTTCCTCGCCGGCCTTGCAGTTCTCGCACTCGCGGCAGGAGTCGACCATGCAGCCGACGCCGGCGCGGTCTCCGACAGAGAACTTTGCGACGTCCGAGCCAATCTCCTCGATCGTGCCGGCGATCTCGTGGCCTGGAACGAAGGGGTAGTTCGCCTCGCCCCATTCGTCCCGGCCGGTGTGGATGTCGGAGTGGCAGATGCCGGCGAAGGCAATCTTGATCAGGACGTCGTGGGGGCCGAGGTCGCGTCGGTCGATGGTGATCTTCTCGAACGGGGCCTTGGCTGCGGGTGTGGCGTACGCGGTGACGGATCGCATCAGGGGGCGCACTCTCCTTCGTCATAGATAGTGGACGGCTCAACCATGTAGTACCCATGGAAGGCGGTCGAAGAACGCCGCCTGCGCGGAGATCACTTTCGTCCGGGCGGTGGGAACGTCGAACCAGGCTGCTCGGTCGATCTCGGGGAACGACTCCCGTCGACCGGACCGCGGCGGCCACTCCATCTCGAAGGTGTTGCTCACCACGGTCGTGACGTCGAGATCGCCCTCGATCGCCCACGCCAGTACGACCTTGCCGTTTCGCTGTCGCACCTCGCCCAGCGAATATGGTTCGGCGTCCGGCGGCGGTGACCCGAGTTCCTCGGCGAACTCGCGTCGCGCCGCGGCCAACGGTTCCTCGTCCGGTTGGTACTCGCCCTTCGGGATGGTCCATGCGCCGGCGTCCTTCTTCGACCAGAACGGCCCACCCGGATGGGCGAGTAGAACTTCGTGGATGCCCGACGTGCCACGCCACAGCAGCAGGCCCGCACTGCGGACCGGAGCGTGGGGCATGCCTCCAGGATGCGCTGACCGGAGCGCCGGTGTCACCGTCACCGCAGTGCGTGTGAGGATCGCGGAGTGTCCACGCAGCAACTCTGGTCGGCCGACCCCTCGGTGATGGGCCCGTATCGGCTGCGCGGAAGAATCGGATCCGGCGGAATGGGCGTCGTCTACCTCGCCGACGCGCCGGACGGCGGTCAGGTCGCGCTGAAGTGTCTGGCGCCAGGTGTGGGCGACGAGGTGCGTCAGCGCTTACGTCGTGAGGCCGAGTTGCTTGCCGCCGTCGAGCACCCTCGGGTAGCGCGCTACATCGCTGCGGACGTTGATGGTCTACGCCCCTGGCTGGCGATGCAGTACATCGCGGGCCCGTGCCTGGACGCTGCGTCGGTGCCGCTCGGCCCGGCCCAGCTTCGTCATCTCGCTGAAGGGCTCGCCGATGCGCTACGGGCACTGCACCGTCAGGGCGTCTGTCACCGCGACGTGAAACCGGGCAACATCATCCTGACCCACGAGGGTCCGGTACTGGTCGACCTGGGTATTGCCTCGGGCAGCCACCTCACGTCCTTGACCGCGGTGGGCATGGTCGTCGGGACGCCCGCATGGATGGCCCCGGAGCAGATCACCGGCTTGCACACCGGTACGTACACCGATGTGTGGGGATGGGCGTGTGTGGCGGTCTATGCGGCGACCGGTCGGACGCCGTTCGGCGACGGCCCGGTGGTTGCGCTCGCCGACCGGATCAGACACGCCCCGCCGGACCTCGTCGGCGTACCCGATTGGTTGCACGGCGCGGTCGACGCCGGTCTGACCAAGGACGTCCGCGCCCGGCCGAGTGCCGAGCAACTTGCCGGAGTCGATGGCATTCGCCGGGTCGGGATTGCCCGGTCCGCCGGCCGACGGCACGGCCCCCCGGCCGGTTCAATCCACCGGACGGCCCAGCTGCCGAGCGTCCAGCACCGTCCGCCCCTTCGTCCGCCGCAACCGCGTTATGCGCCGCAGCCGCGCTACGCGGTGCCGTCGTCATATCCAGCAGCCTTCGTTCCACGGCCGTTCGTTGCGCCGCCTCGCCCCGCGTCCGCACGTATCACCTACCCCGACCCGATGCGCTCCCGGCCGACCCCAGCCCAGGTCGCCGGTCGGCCGAGAAAGGAGAAGCGGCCGGGGCCGGGTATGCAGTCCCCGCGGCCACGGCGCTCGGTAGGCCGCCGGTTGCTGCGAACCCTGCTCCTGCTCGTCCTCGCCGTCCTCCTCGCGGTTCTCGCGGGGATCGGCGCCTACGTCTACGTCATGCACCACATCCATGGCGGGACGTGGGGGAATGCCGTCCGGCGCGTTCGGGACCTTATCCCCGGCCATTGATGCTCGCTTCCCCTTCCTCCTGGTCGATTACGGGCGCCGTAATCGACCAGGAGGAAGGGGAAGGATCAAAAATATGACCGCAACTGTGCGCGCGTCGCTGGCCAGCCGCTGAACAGGTCCGACCACAGCACCCGCTCCACATCCCAACCGAGCCGGCGCAGTTGCCGCTCGCGCACCTTCTCCTGCCACCGGTCGTCGGCGGTGTACTTGACCCGGCCGTCGGCCTCCACGATCAGACGCTGCTCGGGCCAGCAGAAGTCGACCCGATATTCGCCGATCCACCGCTGCAGACGGGGCGCCAAGAATCCGTCGTCGTGCAGAACCAGCCGTGTCAGTGATTCGAGAGCCGATTCCGACAGTGGGTCGGCAAGCGCCAGCACATCACGGGCCTGCCGGATACCGGGCCAGCCGGCTGCGCGATCCACCGCGTGAGCGATCTGCGCAGAAACGGTGAGCCTCGCGCGCAGCGCCGCATCGGCGGCCATGAGCCCGTCGCGTCGGTCATGTCGGGCGAGATCGACAAGCGTCCGGGCCACGGTCGTCACCGGCACGCCGAACCACCGGGTGATTTCCTCCTCGCTGAGGTCAGCGCTGAACGTGTGTAGAGCGGCTCTCGTGCCGAGCCCGCAGGACTGCCGCGAGGTCATCTCCGCCGATGCCGGCAGGGACAGGGTTGGCAAACCGTGCAGGACTGCCGCGCTGCGCCCGGATACGACATATCCCGACCGGCACAGCGCCGCGGCCGAGGCGTGGAGCGCATGGCGACGGCGGGCTACTACGTAACTATTCTCAGCGTCGTCACCAGGATCAATGGGCGCGATCGTCCCGGGACGCGGTGCTGACCAGCGACCGTGACGCACGGCGGTGCGTGCGCTCGAACGGGACACTCCGAACCAGGACAGTGCCGATGTCGGCAGGACGAAGCCGCTCCGCGCGGCCTCGCCGATGATCGGCGACGTGGTCGACTGACTCCGCCACCAGCGCTGCCACTCGACCGCAGGTCCGCGAGGGCGACTTTTCGGTCCGCCGGGTTCAGCGTCCGCGAGCACCGCGTCGAAGTACGCGTCGGGGTCAAGCAGAGGGGTCACACCGCCGATCGTCGGGCTGTAAGCCGGCGATTTGTTGGTTGTCCACAGCAGCAATCCGCTCTTCCCCCTCGTAGCGGTCGATGGTGGACGCCGAAATCGTCCACCGGGAGGGGGAAGGCGGGCGGGGTGCTCCGTAAACTCTCCCTATGAACGACAACGCAGACGTCATCGTCGTCGGAGCAGGCCTGGCGGGCCTGGTGGCGACGCACGAACTGGTGCAGGCGGGCAAGCGGGTCCTCGTCCTGGATCAGGAGAACCGCAAGAACCTCGGCGCTCAGGCGTTCTGGTCACTCGGTGGGCTCTTCCTCGTCGACACCCCCGAGCAGCGTCGACTCGGCATCAAGGACTCCTACGAGCTCGCTCTACAGGACTGGATCGGCAGCGCCGGGTTCGACCGCGACGAGGGTGACAATCCGGAGGACCGCTGGCCGCGCCGGTGGGCACAGGCCTACGTCGAATTCGCCGCGGGGGAGAAACGTCAGTACCTGCACGACCTCGGACTGCGGATCACCCCCGTGGTCGGGTGGGCCGAACGTGGGGGCGGCGACGCGAGCGCGCACGGCAACTCAGTGCCCCGTTTCCACCTCACCTGGGGGACCGGCCCCGAGGTTGTCCGCGTGTTTCTCGAACCGGTGTTGCGTGGCGAGCGCGACGGACTGGTTTCCTTCGCGTTCCGGCATCAGGTCGACGAACTGATCGTCGAGGACGAGGCCGTCGTCGGCGTGCGGGGGACGGTCCTGGAGGACTCCGACCTCGAGCGCGGGGTCGCGTCATCCCGTGTCAAAATCGGGCAGTTCGAGTTCCGCGCGCCCGCCGTCGTCGTGACCTCGGGCGGCATCGGCCACAACCACAAGCTGATCCGTAAGAACTGGCCCACCAAACGCCTGGGCAAGGCACCGAAATCGATGATCTCCGGCGTCCCGGCGCACGTGGACGGCCGCATGCTCGGCATCTCGGAGAAGGCCGGCGCGCGCATCGTCAACCGGGACCGCATGTGGCACTACACCGAAGGCATCAACAACTGGGACCCCATCTGGCCCGACCACGCGATCCGGATCATCCCCGGACCGTCCTCGCTCTGGTTCGACGCCACCGGCCGTCGACTGCCCGCGCCGAACTTTCCCGGCTTCGACACCAACGCCACGATGAAGGCGATCCTGTCGACCGGCTACGACTACTCGTGGTTCGTGCTCACCCAGTCGATCATCGAGAAGGAATTCGCCCTGTCGGGCTCGGAGCAGAACCCTGACATCACCGGCAAGGACCTCAAGCTGACGGTGAAGACGCGGGTGTCCAAGGGCGCAGCCGGACCGGTCGAGAAGTTCAAGGAGTTCGGCGAGGATTTCGTGGTCGCGAACACCCTGCGTGAACTCGTGGACGGCATGAACGCGATCGCGCGCGGACCGCAGATCGAGCATGACGAACTCGAACGTCAGATCGTCGAGCGCGACCGCGAGATCGGGAACAAGTACTCCAAGGACCTGCAATTGATGGCGGTCAAAAACGCCCGTTCCTACATCGGCGACAAGATCACCCGGGTCGCGAAGCCCCATCGCATCCTTGACCCTGAGCACGGCCCGCTCATCGCGGTCCGTCTCAACATCCTGACCCGCAAGACGCTCGGCGGTATCGAGACCAACCTCGACGCCCAGGTCATGCAAGCCGACGGCTCGGTTCTCCCCGGTTTGTACGCCGCCGGCGAGGTCGCGGGTTTCGGCGGCGGCGGGGTGCATGGCTACAACGCGCTCGAGGGCACGTTCCTGGGTGGTTGTATCTTCTCCGGCCGCGCCGCCGGCCGGGCTCTCGGCAGGTCATGAGCGACGCTTGCGCAGCGGTTCAGCAATCATGAGCAGCCGCCGACCACGCCAACGCATCGGACGCCTGGTGGATGTCGCCGTCGATGGGTTCGCCGGTCCTGTGCACGTTCGCGAGGACGGTCCACCGAAGGCGCCGACGCTGGTCCTCATCCACGGTTTCAGCGGTTCGATGCACTGGTACGGACGCGTGGTGCCGCTGCTGGCCGACCGCTTCCGGTTGATCCGGGTCGATCTGCTCGGTCATGGCGCGACCGGTGGCGGCCCGGCGGACGCGCCATTGCAGGCCCGTGTGGTGCAGGCAGTGCTCGAGGCACTCGACGTCACCGGTGCGGTCGCCGTCGGCCACTCCTTCGGCGCCGACGTCGCCGTTACGCTCGCCGAAACGTCCGATCGCGTCGACGCGCTGGTGCTCGTCACCCAGGCGCCTGACTACTCGGCCGCGAACATCCCGCGGGCCGGCGTTGTGATGACCGTGCCGCTACTCGCCGGCGTCCTGTACGGCACTGCACGGGGGCTCGCGGTCGTACTCGGCCCGGTGCTGGTCGCCACGCGGGGACGCGCAGGCGGGCGAGACCTCGCGGCGCAGGGGTTGCGCGACTTCCGGTCTCTCGACATCGGAATGTTTCCGGTGATCCTCATCGAGCGCCGTGTCCGTTTGCAACAACGTCCGTTGGACGCACAGGTACTGGACGCGGGGAAACCCACTATGGCCATCCTGGGCAGCCGCGACCACTTCTACGGCGATCGTGCTGCTCCGCGCTATCGCGCAGCCGGAGCTCGCGTGGAGATCCTCAGCAACAGTGGGCACTCACCGCTGGTCGAACTGCCGGGACGGACGGCGGACCTGCTTCGCGACTTCGCGTCCGAAGTGTTCAGCCGGTCGCGGTGAGCGGCTCGAACGAAGGTCTGCACGGTGCTCAGACGAAACGAACCTCCTTGTCCGAGAACGCATTGAGTGCATGCTCGACGATCGCCTGCTTGACCGGCGGGCAGTCGGAGACCGTGAACTTCCCGGCCCCGAAGGTTGCCCGGGCAACGGTGCGCGTGCCGTACGCGCAGTCCGGCTGACGGGCGGCCCAATCGGTCCACTCGACGCCGTGCCGGTCACCGATCAGCGTCACGAATGCGGCCACGACGAAGAGGATGTCCACGTCCTCGTCCG
>JBDTFN010000090.1:0-6428 GCA_039937915.1 Jatrophihabitans sp.
GACGCGCTCCAGGGCGCGGTCGAACCCGAACGTCGCGCCGTGGTCGAAGAACGAGTCCGGCGTGCGGTTCACGATCGCCATCACCGCGAACTCGCCGGGACCGAACGTGCGCGAGCGCAGGGTCAGCACAGCGTCACGGTCAGCACAGCGTCACGGTCAGCACAGCGTCACGGTCAGCACAGCGTCACGCTCGCCGCGGCGGCACGCACTTCAGTCGTCGTCGACGGACAACGCAGCCATCGGGCAGGCCCCGACGCCCTCTCGGGCCAGGTCTTCCTTACCCTCGGGCACGAGCTTGCCCTTGCCGATATTGCTGTATCCGTCGTCGTCGAGGGTGAAGAAATCCTCGTCGACCGCAGCGCACTGACCGTGCGCTTCGCACCGTTCGTTGTCGACACTGACCCGCATCTGCAACCTCCACCGTCGTCGTCAGGACCCACCGTAGCGAGGTCAGCCCGCGCCCAGCGCCCGGGTGAAGCCGTCAGGAACCAGGACATCGTCAGGGGTCAGGTCGTGGACCGACTTCTTCGCCAGCCCTAGCAACGCCGAGTCGATGCCCGAACGCAGGACGTCCAGCACGTTCTCCACCCCGGCCTGGCCGTTCGCACCGAGGCCCCATAGGTAGGCCCGGCCGATCATCACTGCCTTCGCCCCGAGGGCGAGCGCCTTGACCACATCGCTGCCCCGACGCACGCCACCGTCGAGCAGGACGTCGAGCTCACCACCCACGGCCTGCGCCACCGCGGGTAGCACCCGGATCGTGGCCGGCGTTCCGTCGAGGTTGTTTCCCCCGTGATTGGACACCGAGATCGCGCTGGCCCCGGCATCCACCGCGCGCTTGGCCTCGTCCACACGGGTGATGCCCTTGACCATGAACGGTCCGCCCCACAGCTCGCGCACCCAGGCCACGTCCGCCCAGGTCGGCGGCGGGGTCTGCATCCACTCGCCGTAGACGCCGAAAAAGGTGGGCGGGGCGGCGCCGGGGTCCTGCATATTCGGCACCGTGAGGTCCGGGATCCTCTTCGTCCTCGCGAAGGCAGCAAGCCACCGTGGGTGGGTGAGCGCCTCGGGCGCGAAGCGCATCGCCTCCTTGAAGTCGATCTTCTCGGGGATGTGCGGACTGCCCCAGTCCCGGCCCATCGAGAACGACCAGTCGAGGGTGACGATCAGGCCGACCGCGCCGGCCGCGCGCGCCCGCTCGATCCGCTGCACGATCTGTTCCCTCGATCCGGACCAGTAGAGCTGGAAGAACGTCTGCGGGTTCGCCGCGACGACCTCCTCGACCGGCTTGCTCGCGAAGCTCGACAACCCCATCGCGGTCCCGCGGGCGGCCGCCGCGCGGGCGACCGCCACCTCGCCGTCGGGGTGAACGGCTTGCACGCCGGTCGGCGAGATGACCACCGGCAGCGCGATGTCCTGCTCCATGACGCGGGTCGAGAGGCTCCGTTCGGGGGCCTGTCCGGCGGTCACCGGTGCGAAGCCGAGTTCACCGAAGGCGGCCATGTTGTCCTCGATGGTGAGGCCGCGTTCAGATCCTGCGACGAGCGCGCTGTAGACGGATTTCGGCAGCCGTTTCTGGGCGCGGCGCTGGGCCTCGGCGACCGACTCGAACCAGGCGTTCGGCATTTCCTATATCTCCTTCAGTTACCGGATCGGGATGGGGTCAGCCGGCCCGCGGCGGAGCCAGGACGGGACGGAGGGGCAGGGTGGTTCGGTGGGTGACGCAGCCGGCGACGACGCCTGCGCCGTAGGCGATGTCGTCGGCAAGGGCGCCGACGGCGAAGGTGAGAGGACCGATCTCGGCCCGTCGGTTGCGCCACGCAACCACGGCCGGAGCGAGCAGCAGGGCCGCGGTCGCGGCGCGGCTGCGCGGACCACCACGGACGGCGGACGCGAACAGGGCCGGGGCAGCGAACTGCACCGCGTACCGACTCAGTCCGAGCAGCGTATATCCGAGCGCCGTCGCGGTCAGCGGGACAGCGAGGTCGGTCGGCACGTTCGCGCGCTGCAGGGCGGCCCGGGTGCGGGCGTACGCCACCGCGGCTGCCACCGCGGCCGGCAGGGGCCACCCGGCCAGCCCGGCGACGACCGCCGCGGTCGGCCACGGGTGGAGGACGAGCGGAGCCACGTTCCCCGCGTGTCTGTTCGCCAAGGCTGCAGCGGAGGTGCCGTAGCGAAAGCGCCTGTGCAGCAGGGTCGTCCACGTGCGCGGGTCGTGATGGCTCACGGCCGTGGCAGGGTCGAACCGGACCCGCGCGCCGGATGCGACCAGCCGCCAGATCAGGTCGACGTCCTCCCCCACCCGCAGCGAGGGATCGAACGCCATGGCCGGCAAGGCACTACGCCGGACGAGCAGCGCAGCCGTCGGGACGTAGGACACCGGCGTGTACGGCAGGACGCGCGCGGGCCGGGTGCCGAGGTCCAGGCTGCTCCGCGCGCTCGTGTACCGGCTCGCAGCGCTGGATCCGGCCACCGGGACCACCCGGGGCGCGACTGCGGCGAGGTCCGGGTCCAGCAGGTGTCCGGCCAGCGCGGTGATCGCGTCCGGACCGGGCTCGGTGTCACTGTCGACGAACGCGACCAGGCTCGTCGTCGTCCGAGCCAGGCCGGTGTTGCGGGCCGTCGCCGGACCCCGGTTGACGGGATGGCGGACGACGGTCACGCCGTGCCGCGCGCACACCGCCCGGACCCGCAACTCATCGCGCGATCCGTCGTCGACGACGAGCACCGGGTGGCTGCCGCCGAGTGACGTCAGGCAGCGGTCCAGGGCGTCGGTGCGGTCGAGCACCGGGATGATGACGGTGACGTCCGGCGTCTCGACCGGCGGCGGCACCGGATGCGCGATTCCGACGTCGGTGAGTCTCCGAGCGACGAGACCGTCGACGCGGTCGAGCACCGGCTGGTTCCGCAACCGCCGCAGCGCTGCGCGGCCGGCCGGAGTGAAGGTCAGCACCCTTGCGGGTCGGCCGCCGAACCACACCCCGGGATGGATTTCCCGGGCGTCGCGGTCGAATTCGATGCAGAAGCCGGCCGGCAGTGGCGTGTCCGGCGGGCGCACGCCCGCCGCGGTCGGGGCCCTCACAGTGACAGCCCACCATCGACCGGGACGACGGCTCCGGTCATCGCCGACGACGCTGGGCCGGCCAAGAAGACAAGCACCGTGGCGATCTCGGCGGGGTCGAGCAGGCGAGCCGCGGGCTGCTGGTCGGCGAACGAGGCGGCGCCGGGCAGACCGTAGAGGCGCGCGCTCTCGGCCAGGATCGGCGTGTCCGTGGAGCCGGGGCTGACGGCATTGGCGGTCACCCCGGTCCCGCCGAGTTCCACGGCCAGGGCGCGGACCAGACCGGTGACGCCCGCCTTCGCGGCGCAGTACGCGGCGAGCATCGGCAGACCCCGGGTGGCCGCGGCGGAGGCCACGGCGAGGAAGCGGCCGGTGCGCGGCACAGGTCGTCGCAGCAGCGCCGGAACAGCGGCGCGCGACAGGGCGAGCACACCGCTCAGGTTGATGTCCAGGATCGCGCGTTCCTGCTCGACCGGGACCTGCCACTGCGGCACGCCCCCGCCGATGACACCGGCCACCGCGATGGCGGCGTCCAGGCCACCCCACCGTTCCTCGACCTCGGCCACCGCGGCCGACATCGCGGCATGGTCCCGGACGTCGGCCACGAAGCGGGCCACCCGCTCGGGCTCGCCGCACCCGGCAACGACCGCGTCGAGTTCGGCCACCGTGCCGAGATCGTAGGGAAGCGCCGGGTCGTTCACGCAGACGTCCACCGCGAGTACGCACCAGCCCTGCGCCGCCAGTGCCGCCACGGTGGCCGCGCCGATGCCCCGAGCGGCCCCGGTCACCAACGCCACCCGATTCACGACGCCGCCCGATTCACGACGCCACCAGCGGGAAGTGTCCGGCGACGGCCTCGACCAGTGCCGCGGTGAGCTCGTCGAGGATGCGCCGACCGTCCTCACCGGATGCACCGCTCGGATCTCCCAGCACCCCGTTGGCCGACACCAGCCGTACGCCCCCGGAGCGCAGCAACGGCAGAACCTCCTGGAGCGAGCGGGTGTCCCCCGCCGCCGCGAGCGCCATGTCCACCGCCTGCGGCCGGAGCGCGAGTTGCAGCGACGTCTCGACCCGCCCGGCGTGCAGATCATCGCTCCACCGCGGCTGGAAGATCCGCACGTCGCGAGACTCTGCTCGTAGGGTGTGGACCGCCCGGGTCAGAGCCTCGGCGTTGCCCCCGTGGGCCGACACCAGCAGGACACGGGTGAACGTGTCCCCCGCCGAGCGCACCAGTTCGATCACGAGCAGCTCGAGCGCGGCCTGGCCGATCGAGAGCGTGCCGGCGAACCCGGCGTGCTCGCCACTGGAGCCGTAGGGCACGACCGGCGCGACGAGGACATCCGGACGGATCCCGGCGAGGCGGTCACACAACGCGGTGGCGATGTCGGCATCGGTGGACAGGGGCAGGTGCGGGCCGTGCTGCTCGGTCGACCCGAGCGGGATCGCCAGCACGGCCCCGGCGGCGGCCAGGTCACGGACCTGCAGCCAGGTCAGGTCAGCGAGACGCACCGGTCAGGCCTGGACGGGCACCAGCGTGAGCGGGTTCTCGTCGCAGGCGCGGTCCGGGCGTCGGGTCGAGAGCGTCACCGGGACCGGTTTCGTCGCCGGCGAGGTCCGGTGCGAGTGGTCCAGCGACGATTTCGGCGCGGACGTCCGATCCACGATCTGCAAGGCGGACGCACCGTGGCCCTTCACGCACTCCGGGTCCGGGCCGTCCAGCGGCAGGCCGGTGAAGAATTTCGCCGCCATGCAGCCACCGCGGCACGAGTCGAACGCAGAGCACGACGTGCACGCACCTCCGGTCTGGGGTTTCCGCAGATCGAGGAACAGCTCCGAGGTCTGCCAGACGGTCGCGAAACCGCCGTCGGTGCGGATGCTGCCGGCCAGGAAGTTGTCGTGGATCGCGAACGGGCAGGCGTAGACGTCGCCGACCGGGTCGACCAGACAGACCACCCGACCCGCGCCGCACAGGTTGAGGCCCGGCAGCGCGTCGCCGAACGCCGCCAGATGGAAGAAGGAGTCACCGGTCAGGACGTTGTCGCCGTGCGCGACCAGCCAGTCGTAGAGCTCACGCTGCTGGGCGTCGGTGACGTGCAGCTCGTCCCACACGTCGGCGCCGCGTCCGGACGGACGCAATCGGGTTATGCGCAACTGTGCGTCAAATCGGTCGGCGATGGCCTTGAAGGCGTCGAGTTGGCCGACGTTCTCGCGCGTCATGACGACCGAGATCTTGAAGCCGGTGAACCCGGCGTCGGCAAGGTTCTGCATCGCCCGCAGCGCGGTGGCGTAGGAACCGGTCCCTCGCACCGCGTCGTTGACGTCCGCGGTCGCGCCGTCGAGTGATATCTGGACGTCGACGTAGTCACTCGCGGCGAGACGCTGGGCGACCTCCGGCGTGAGCTTGATGCCATTGGTGGAGAACTTCACGCCGACGTGGTGCTCGGTGGCGTAGTCCACGAGCTCCCAGAAGTCCGGTCGCACGGTGGGTTCGCCGCCACCGATGTTGACGTAGAAGATCTGCATCCGCTCAAAGGTGTCGATGAGGGCCTTGCACTCGTCGGTGCTCAGTTCACCCGGGTCCCGGCGCCCCGAGGAGGACAGACAGTGCACGCACGACAGGTTGCAGGCGTAGGTGAGTTCCCACGTGAGGCAGATCGGGGCGTCGAGGCCGTACTGGAACTGTTCGACGAGGGGCAGCGGTGCGAGGGCGGTCAAATTAGCGCTCCAGGATCATCGAGGAGGTGGCCAGGGTGGTGAGCGCGGCCCGATAGGACGGCAGTTCGTCATCGGTGACCCCGGCTGCGAGGCAGGCGGCGCGCGCAGTCGGCTGATCGGCGAGCGCACGGAGCACCACCAGCAGCTTCGGGTCCTTCAGGAAGGACAGGCGTCGGGTGCCGAAGTGGTACAGCAGGGCGCCGAATCGCTCGGGCCGGACCGAAACCTGGGCATGGATCGCCCAGGCCGCGTCCAGGTCGAACGGCCGCGCGACGGTGCTAGTAGACACCGCACATTCCGTCGATCGACACCTCTTCGACGAGGACGTCGGTGGTGACCTCGGTGGCATCGTCCTGGACGGGGGTCTCGGTGGTGGGTTCGTCGACCATCGGACAACCTTTCGCTGTGGGGTGGTTTTTCGTCACACAGTGACGAATACTTTTGACGCTAGCCAGAACACCCGTCGTCGGGCAATACCCAAACCGAAATCGAGGCAACGGATGGCGGACGGCGTGGCCACGCAGACGCCCCGACGTGGGCGTCCCCGCGGGACGAGCGGCGCAGCGCTCGAGGCGATCGCGCTGCGGCTTTACGCCGAGCACGGTTTCGACGGCACGACGGTCGACATGATCGCGGCGCAGGCCGGCACCAG
>JBDTFN010000091.1:0-10443 GCA_039937915.1 Jatrophihabitans sp.
GCGAAGCCGTGCCAGGGCTCGCCCGGACCGTCGTAGGTGTGCATCATCGGCCCGTGTGCCCACTGGGCGGGACGATACCGCTGCTTCTCGCGCAGGCCCGGTGAGACCATCGCCGCGCGGTGCTCCGCCGCGGTCGTATGGATCACCGCATCCGGGAAGTCCGAGATTCCTCCGACGTGATCGAGGTCCAGGTGCGTGAGGACGATGTGCTGCACGTCGGCAACGTCGAACCCGAGGGCGTTCACCTGATGCGCGGCCGTCTCGGTCGGGTCCAGCGCGGCTTGCAGCAGGTGACGGACCGGTCCGAGTCGGCCCGCCGGGTCGGCGATGTCGTCCAGCCCGAATCCCGAGTCGACGAGCACCAGCCCATCGTCGGACTCGCAGAGCAGGACGTGGGCCTCGAGACGGCCGACGACGCGTGGGGTCATCGTGCCGCAGTTGAGGTGGTGGACTCGCACACCGCAAACCCTAGAGGTGAACGTCGGAACGCGCGTGGAGCCAGCGTCCTGAAGCGTGAACTCCGTGCTGGATTGCTTGTATAGCTGGGATTCAGCGCCGAAAATTGTCGTACCCGACGACGAGAATCATCCTTGTGAGCGAGACGATTCAGACCGGTCCGGCGGCGCTGCTGCTCGGACGGTTGCATGCGCTCACCGACGATTTGCTCACCCTGGATCTCGGCGGGGATGGTGATGTCGAGTTCACCGAGGCCTACCGATCGTTGGAACGGCTGCGGCGGCGACTGCCGGCGGTGGAGCACCGGTTCGTGCACGACACCCAACGTCGCGGGCTACCTGTCGGTTGCACGTCGACCGGTCAGTACCTGGCCGGGCTGCTGCACCTGGACGCCCCCGAGGCCCACGCCCGGGTGCGGGCGGCGGACAACCTACACGGCCGGGTCTCGTTGACCGGTGAAAAGCTGCCGGCCCCGTTCGGCCATGTCGCGGCCGCGCAGGCCCGCGGTGAGCTCTCACCCGAACACGCCCGGATCATCACCCGCACCGTGTTCGGGCTGCCCGAGAGCGTTCAGGTCGAGCACGGCGACCAGGTGGAGAAGGACCTCACCGGCTACGCCGGCGTCCTGTCCCCTCGCGAGACCGCGATCTGCGGACAGCGCATCCATGCCCACCTGAACCCCGACGGGCGAGCACCCGAGGAACAACACAAGCATCGCGAGTTCGCCCTGTACCTGCGCCCGGACGGGACCGGCCGTGCCTCTGGTGAACTCACCGCCGAATGCGCCGAGAAACTAGCCACCGTCCTGGACTCACTGTCAGCCCCTCGACCGCCCGGCGACGGCACCCCCGACCCCCGCACCGCTGGCCAACGCCGCCACGACGGTCTACTCGCCATCACCGACATGGCCCTGCTGTCCGGCGGACTCCCACGCGCTGGTGGCATCACCACCAGCGTCATCCTCACCATGACCACACAGGACTACCTCACCGGCCGCGGGCTGGCCACCACCGGGCACGGCACCCTCGTTCCGGTCCAGGACGCGTTGGGTTGGATCACTGGCAACAGCCAACTACTGCTGACCGCGTTGAACTCGATGCGCGAGATCACTCACTACAGCAGCATCCACCGCTGCCACACCGAACAACAACGCCTCGCGATAATCGCCCGCGACCAACACTGCACAGGCCCGGAATGTGACGCGCCGATCGCCTTCTGCCAGATCCACCACGTCCCTGACTACGCCATCAGCGGGCGGACCAGGGTCGACGAAGGCGTCCTGGCCTGCACCTGGCACCATCGCGAACTCATCAGCGGCGGCTGGACCACCCGCATCACCGGTGGACGAGTGGAATGGATCCCCCCACCACACGTCGACCCGCAACGACGACCCAGAACCGGCAGACGACCGGTCTTCTAGTGAGCTACTCCCACTCGATGGTGCCCGGCGGTTTGGACGTCACGTCCAGGACGACGCGGTTGACCTCGCGGACCTCGTTGGTGATGCGGGTGGAGATGCGCTCGAGCACGTCGTAAGGCACACGCGTCCAGTCGGCGGTCATCGCATCCTCCGACGACACCGGACGCAGGACGACCGGGTGTCCGTACGTGCGACCATCGCCCTGAACTCCCACCGAACGGACGTCGGCCAGCAGCACGACCGGGCACTGCCAAATGTCGCGATCCAGCCCGGCCGCAGAGAGCTCGGCGCGGGCGATCGCGTCGGCCCGGCGCAGGATGTCCAGGCGCTGGGCGTCGACGGAGCCGACGATGCGGATACCGAGGCCCGGGCCAGGGAACGGCTGGCGCCAGACGATCTCGGTGGGCAGGCCGAGTTGCTCGCCAACCCGCCGTACCTCGTCCTTGAACAGGGTTCGGAGCGGCTCGACGAGGGCGAACTGCAGATCGTCGGGCAGCCCGCCGACGTTGTGGTGGCTCTTGATGTTGGCTGCCCCCTCGCCGCCGCCGGACTCCACGACGTCGGGGTAGAGGGTGCCCTGGACAAGGAACTCCACCGACTCGCCCTCCGCGACGATCTCCCTCGCGGCCGCCTCGAAGCAGCGGATGAACTCGCGGCCGATGATCTTGCGCTTGGTCTCGGGGTCGCTGACCCCGGCGAGCGCGTCGAGGAACTGCGCGGTGGCGTCGACGACCTTGAGCCGGACCCCGGTGGCGGCGACGAAGTCACGCTCGACCTGTTCGGCCTCGCCGGCCCGCAACAGCCCGTGGTCGACGAAGACGCAGGTGAGTTGGTCGCCGATCGCCCGCTGGACGAGCGCCGCAGCGACCGCAGAGTCAACCCCGCCGGACAGGCCACAGACGACCTGTTTGCCACCGACCTGCGCACGGATCGCGTCGACCTGGTCGTCGATGATGTTGGCTTCGGTCCAAGACGGTCGCAGCCCGGCGATGTCGTAGAGGAAGTGTCGCAGCACCGTCTGCCCGTGCTCGGTGTGCAGGACCTCGGGATGGAACTGGACCCCGGCCAGCCGACGGGACATGTCCTCGAACGCGGCCACCGGAGCGCCCCCGCTCGCGGCCGTGACGGTGAAGCCCGCGGGCGGACGCGTAACCGCGTCACCGTGGCTCATCCACACCTGTTGAGACACCGGCAGTGCGCGCATCAGCACGCCCGGTTCGGTGACGGTCAGGGTGGTTCGCCCGAACTCCGAGCCGCCGGTGTGGGCGACCTCGCCGTCCAGGGCCAGCGTCATCGACTGGAATCCGTAGCAGATGCCGAACACCGGCACGCCGGCCGCGAACAGGGCCGGGTCCGTGCGCGGCGCATCCGGCACGTACACCGAGGACGGGCCACCGGACAGGATGATCGCCTTCGGGTTGCGGGCGAGCATCTGCGCCACCGGCATCGAACTCGGCACTATCTCGGAATAGACGTGCGCCTCGCGCACGCGGCGAGCGATGAGTTGCGCGTACTGTGCGCCGTAATCGACGACGAGGACGAGGTCAGGATCCACGGTCGGAGTCTAGGAGACGGGGAGTTGTACCCCACCGGGCCAGTGCGTTCCGCCGCTGCGTCCACGAGATTTTTGACCAAGACGATCTCTGTCGGACGCAGGCAGCCGGAACGCTCGGAGCCGGGAGGGCACGGCTGTCCTGGCGACAGATCGATCGCCAGCAGGTATCCGGCGGCCCAGATCACCCAGGTCGACGCGAGGCACCCGGGAACGCACAAGCAGCAGTCCGACGACCACGAGCAGTATCGCCAGGACGCCCAGCACGATCCGACCGGCCGTCCCCGGAGCGTCCCAACCGGTGACCGCACCGCCGCCGCACAGCACCGCCAGCACGACGAGGACCACGCCGGTCCGCCGCACCTTCGGGTTCGGCGCACCGCCGGGTTTCTTCACCACGGGTAACGGAAACCCGTGAGTTCCTCGCTCACCTGCCACAGTCTGCGGGCCAGATTCTCGTCCTTGGCCAGCTCGGACAACCGCGCCGGCCCAATCGCTCCCCGGGTCTCGCCGACTCGCCGAGGGCCGGTGTAGGAGCCGGGCTCGGCCACCACAGCCGCGTAAAGCGACGCCCGGGCTCCCGCGCCCGCGGACTGAGTGGCGAGCTTGAGTAGCGGTGGGGCGACCACGCGCATGGTCAGACGCCCACCCATCCCCTCTCGACTGCTGAACAAACCGGTCGCCGAAACCCCAGGATGAGCGGCGGTGGAGACGACGCTCGACCCGGCATCGGACAGACGTCGGTTCAGCTCCATCGCGAAAAGTAGATTGGCCAACTTCGAGTTCTTGTAGGTGTGCTGAGGGTGGTAAGCCTCGCCGACATTGCCATCGATGACGAGTTCGGTGCCACCGTGGTGGGCGATCGAGGACACCGTGACGACTCGGCCGTGCTCGGCGGCCTCCAGGCTCGGCAGCAGCAGGCCGGTGAGAACGAAGTGCCCGAGGTGGTTGGTGCCGAACTGCAACTCGAATCCGTCGGCGGTGGTCGTCAATCGCGGTGGTGCCATCACCCCAGCGTTGTTGATCAGCAGGTCGAGGGGACCGTCCCAGTTCTGGGCGAACTCACGCACCGAGGACATGACGGCCAGGTCGAGGTGTGCGGGTTCGGCTCCGGGCAGGCGAGCAGCGGCGGCCGCGGTCGCATCAGCGTTTCGGCCGGCGAGCACCACTCGCGCGCCGTGCGTCGCGAGGGCCTTCGCAGTTTGGAAACCGATCCCGGAATTCGCACCGGTCACTACTGCTGTCCGGCCCGACAGGTCCGGTAAACAATCGGCAGTCCATCCCACGAGGCCCGAACGTACTCCGACGTACGGCAAGCCCGCGTACGGCGCGGGGGCACAATCCGAATATGTCGCAACCGATTCGGACCCGCGTTTGGCGCAACGGCGTCTTGGAGAAGGAGAACTTTCCCTTCGAGGAGGTGTCGGGTTACCTCAAGCAACCCGACTGTCTGGTGTGGGCCGACCTGCTCGACCCTGACCACGACGCGGTCTGTCTGCTCGCCGACGAGCTGGACCTGGACCAGCACGCGGTCGAGGACGCCCTCGCGCACCACGAGCGTCCCAAGGCCACCCGGTATGCCACCCACGTCTTCTTGACCACCTACGCGATCGGTCACGACAAACAGGCCGGCGAGCTCACGGTCGGGCGGGTGTCGGCCTTCAGCACCCATCAGGCGTTCGTGACGGTGCGGTTGGACGACAGCCTTGACCTCGACGCGGTGGTCGCCCGCTGGGACGCGAACGACGACCTGATCAAGTACGGGCCCCGGGCCTTGGTGCACGGTCTGCTCGACGAGATCGTGGACGGGTACTTCGAGACCGTCGAGTCCCTGGACGACGAGATCGAGTCGATCGAGGACATCCTCTTCGACGAAACGGCGGCGACGTCGAACGAGGTGTCGCGCCGGACGTTCAAGTTGAGGCGCTCGGTCGTCCAGGCTCGCCGGGCCATCCTGCCGATGCGCGAGGTCGTGAACACGATCATGCGGCGGGCGATCGACGACGACCACTCCGGCGAACTCGCGCCCTACTTCGAGGACCTCTACGACCATGTTCTACGGGCTGCGGAGTGGACCGAGTCGTTGCGCGACATGGTCACCTCGATCTTCGAGACCAACATGTCGCTGGCCGACACCCGGATGAACCTGATCATGAAGAAGCTGACCTCGTGGGCGGCCATCATCGCCGTCCCCACCGCGGTGACCGGTTACTTCGGCCAGAACGTCCCCTACCCGGGCTTCGCCAAGCCGTGGGGCTTCTGGCTCAGCATCGTCGTCATCCTCGGCATCGCCGGCATGCTGTACCTCGTGTTCCGGCGCAAGGGTTGGCTCTAGCGCTCAGACCGCGAGGCTGGGAAGTAGCCCGGTGTAGGCGTCGGCCGCGGTGACCCGATCCGGCGGGACGACGCCGTAGTCGGTCAACCGCTGCCGCGGGGTGCGGCCAGGCAGGCCGGCGATGATCTCGTGCAACTGCGCGACGGTCTTGGCCGAGCCGTGCCGGCTGCCGGCCATCCGGCTGATCGTCTCCTCCATCAGCGTCCCACCGAGGTCGTTGACCCCGCCAGTGAGCATCTGCCGCGACCCGTCGACGCCGAGCTTCACCCAGGAGCACTGGATGTTGTCGATCCGGCCGTGCAACAGGATGCGGGCCATCGCGTGCACGACCCGGTTCTCCCGCACCGTCGGGCCGGGCCGGGCGACCCCGGCGAGGTAGATCGGCGCGTTGGTGTGGATGAAGGGCAGCCCGACGAACTCGGTAAAGCCCCCGGTGCGATCCTGGATTCGCGCGAGTGTGCGCAAATGGCCGAGCCAGTGGGCCGGATTGTCGACGTGGCCATACATCATCGTTGAGGACGACCGAATGCCCAGTTCGTGAGCCGTCGTGACGACGTCGATCCACTCCGCAGCGGGCAGCTTGCCCTTGGTCAGCAGCCAGCGCACGTCGTCGTCGAGGATCTCGGCGGCCGTCCCGGGAATCGTGTCCAGACCAGCCTCCTGCGCGGCCTGCAGCCACTCCCGCACCGACAGCCCCGTGCGGGACGCACCGTTCACGATCTCCATCGGGCTGAAGGCATGCACATGCATGTCCGGGACGGCTTGTTTGACCGCCCGTGCGATGTCGAAGTACGCCGTTCCGGGCATGTCCGGGTGGATGCCGCCCTGCATGCAGACCTCGGTGGCGCCGAGGTCCCATGCCTCGACCGCCCGCTTGGCGAGCTCCTCCATGGACAGCGTGTAGGCGTCGGCGTCGGTCCGGCGTTGGGCGAAGGCGCAGAACCGACAGCCGGTGTAACAGACGTTGGTGAAGTTGATGTTCCGGTTGACCGCGTAGGTGACCTCCGCGCCGTTGACGTCCGCGCGCAGAGCATCGGCCAGCGCCACGACGGCGTCCAACTCCGGACCGTCGGCGTGCAGCAGCGCGAGCGCATGCGCATCGGACAGTCCGGCCGGGTCGCGTACGGCCGAACGCAGCGCCGCCACGACATCGGCGTCCAACGCGACCGGGGCGCCGGCACCTCGCGCCGCGATCCGCTCGGCCCCGGCGGCCACCGTCGCCCAGTCACCGTAGACGCTGTCGAAATCCTCGCGCCGGTCACTCGTGCGGCCCTCGGTGTCAATGGTGGTGTGCAGGTCGGCCCGGCCCGTCGACGCCCCGGTGGCCCACCCGCCGTCGGGTTCCTGCCACGACCGGCCCTCGAGCACCGCGTCCGGGCGGGCGAGGCCGTCGGGGCCGGCGAGCGCGGCGACGTGCGGCATGATGCGCGGGTCCAGCCACGGCTCCCCCGCCTCGACGTAGTTCGGGTAGACCGTCAGCCGCTCGACGAGCCGGAAACCCGACTCCGCCGATCGTGCCGCGAGCTCCTCGATCTGCGGCCACGGGCGTTCGGGGTTGACGTGGTCCGGGGTCAGCGGGGACACGCCGCCCCAGTCGTCGATGCCCGCCTCGAGCAAGAGGCGGAACTCTTCGCCGATCAGGTTCGGCGGGGCCTGGATGCGCATCCGCGGACCGAGCAGTAGTCGGGTGACCGCGACGGTCGCGGCCAGATCGGCGATCTCGGCGTCCGGCATCCGGGCCATCGCCGTATCCGGCTTGGCCCGGAAGTTCTGGACGATGACCTCCTGCAGACCGTCGAAGGCACGGGCGATGCGACGCAGTTCGAAGATCGCGTCGATCCGTTCGGCCGGGGTCTCGCCGATACCGATCAGGATGCCGGTGGTGAACGGGATGTTCGACCGCCCGGCGTCCTCGAGCACGCGCAGCCGCACGGCCGGGTCCTTGTCCGGCGACCCGTAGTGCGCGCCGTGCGGGTCGGTGAACAGCCGACGGGACGTGGTCTCGAGCATCATGCCCATCGACGGGGCCACCGGCTTGAGCCGCTGAAGTTCCGACCAGGTCATCACGCCGGGGTTCAGGTGCGGCAGCAGACCCGTCTTCTCGAGCACCATGATCGCCATCGCGCGGACGTAGGCGAGGGTCGAGTCGTAACCGTGGGCGTCGAGCCATTCGCGGGCCGCCGGCCAGCGTTTCTCGGGACGGTCGCCGAGGGTGAACAGCGCCTCCTTGCAGCCAAGGGCCGCCCCCTGCGTAGCGATCGCCAGGACTTCGTCCGGGGACAGGAACGCGCTGGGTACCCGGTTCGGCGTGGTGGCGAAGGTGCAGTAATGACACCGGTCACGACACAGCCGGGTGAGCGGGATGAAGACCTTGCGGGAGTACGTGACGACGCCGGGGCGCCCGGCGTCGGTCAGGCCCTGGTCCCGTACGCGGGAGGCCGAACCGCACAGGTCGGCGAGAGCGTCACCCCGGGCGCCGAGCAGGATCTCGGCCTCGGTGGCGTCGAGCGCGACGCCATCGCGCGCGCGGCGCAGCGCACGGCGCAACCCATTCGAGGATTCGGCAACAGCGGACACGGGAGCTCCTTGCGATGTACCGGCGACTCCCGCGCGGCGAAACAGTGATCACGTGCGACCCGGACGGACTCCCCGCCCCGGCAATGCCCTTCGAACCTACCGCTGCTTGGAACTACAGCGCGCGGAGGCGGGGCAGAATCTCGTCCCCGTAGAGCTTGAGGAACTTCGCCTGGTCCGGACCGGGCGCATGGAACACGAGGTGGTTGAACCCGAGGTCGAGGTAGCGCTTGATCGCCTCGACGTGCTCGTCTGGATCGGTCGAGACGATGAACCGTCTCGCGGTCTGCTCGACCGACAGATCATCGGCCAGACGCTGCATCTCCACCGGGTCCTCGACGCCGGACTTCTGCTCCGGAGTCAGCCCCAACGCGCCCCAGAACCGGGTGGCGTTCATCGCCTCGTCGCGGTCGTGGTCGAAGGAGACCTTGACCTCGATCATCATGTCCATGTCGGCCACCGAACGCCCGGCTTTCTGTGCACCTTCGGCGATCGCCGGCATCAGGGTGTCGGTGTAGAGCGCAGGGTCCTTGCCCGAGGTCGTGATCCAACCGTCACCCTGCCGCCCCGCGAAGCGCGTGGCCGCCGGCCCCGAGGACGCGAGCCACAATGGCACCGGCTGCTCGGGCCGGTCATAGATCGTCGCCTTGTCGGTGCGGTAGTACTCGCCCTCGAAGGTGACCCGCTCCTGCGTCCAGAGCTCTCGGATCAGTTTGACCGCCTCGCGGAAGCGCGCGAAGCGTTCTTTTCCGTCGGGCCATTCGATCCCCAGCGGCACCTCGTTCATCGACTCGCCACTGCCGAGCCCGAGCACGACGCGACCAGGAAAGAGACACCCGAGGGTCGCGAACGCCTGGGCGACGATGGCCGGGTGGTAGCGGAAGGTGGGGGTCAGCACCGACGTCCCCATCGTGATCCGCTCGGTGCGCGCACCGAGGGCGCCGAGCCAGGTCATCGCGAACGGCGCGTGCCCGCCGTCGTGACGCCACGGCTGCAGGTGATCGCTGACGAACACCGAGTCGAATCCGCATTCCTCGGCCAGGACGCCGTAACCCAATAGCTCCTGCGGGGCGAATTGCTCGTTGGAGGCCTTGTAACCGAGCTTGAGCGTGGGAGGCATGCCTCGAACGTAGCGCGTGGGCCGCGCAGGAGGCCGACAGGAGTTCTACTCAGCGGGCGCCGGTGACGACCAATTCGGCCTTCTGGAACTCCTTGAGCGTCGAGTACCCACACTTGCCCATCACCCGGCGTACCGCTCCGAACAGGTTGCGCCGCCCACTCGGGTCCGACGTGGGTCCGACCAGCAACTCCTCGAGAGTCGGACGGTCCGCGCCGACCGCCACGTCCACGACCCTCGAGCGAGGCACCCGGGGGTGCGCAGCGGTCGCGTCCCAGTACCGACCGTCGCCGGGCGCCTCGGCCGCGGCGGCGAGCGGCTCGCCGAGCATGACGGCATCCGCGCCGCAGGCCAGGGCCTTGGCCACGTCGCCACCGGTCGCGAGATCGCCGTAGGCAACGAGGTGCACATACCGCCCGCCGGTCTCGTCGAGATAGTCGCGTCGGGCCGCGGCGGCATCGATCAATGCCGTCGCCATCGGCACGTCGATACCGAGCATCGAGTCGGTGCTCGAACCGCTGTGAGCGCCATAGCCGATGATGACGCCTGCGGCGCCAGTGCGCATGAGGTGCAGCGCCGTCTGGTAGTTCGCTACGCCGCCCACGAGCACTGGGACATCGAGATCGGCGATGAACGTCTTGAGATTGAGGCCAGGCTCGTTCTCGCGCACCACATGCTCGGCGGAGATCACCGTCCCCTGGATGACCAGCAGATCAATGCCCTCGGCGAGCGCGTGCGGCGCGAGTTCTGCCGTGTGCTGCGGCGAGAGCCGAACGGCGACTCGGACCCCCGACGTCCGCAACTGCTTGATCCGTGCCCGGAGCAGACCGGGATCGATCGGCTGCGAGTACACCTGCTGAGCCGCGGCGACGCCGGTGCTCAAGCGCTGCACCTGCGTCGCTACGTCCTCGTAGCGCGCCCACAGTCCCTCGCCGTCCAGTACGGCCAAGCCGCCGAGGCGTTCGATCTCGATCGCGGTGTCCGGGGAC
>JBDTFN010000092.1:0-10080 GCA_039937915.1 Jatrophihabitans sp.
GATCGACGTCGGTCGGCGTCGCGGTCTCATCCTGTTCGGTCGTCATGGCTCTCCGGGGTGAATAGCGCTGTTCACGACAGCTGGTAGCCGGCCTCTTCGACGGCCGTCCGTACGGCAGCGTCGTCGAGTGGCTGGTCGCTGGTGATCGAGACCGTGCCGGTGCCGAGATCGACCTGCACGGCGCGCACGCCGGGAAGCTCCTCGATCTCCTCGGTAACCGAGGCGACACAGTGTTCGCAGGTCATCCCGGTAACGATGTGGGTGGCTGTCGTGGTCATGTCGTTCTCCTTGCGGTTGGCTGGTTCAGGACCGGACGAGGCGGGCGATGGCTTCGGCAGCTTCCTTGACCTTGATATCGGCCTCGGCGCCCCCGGCACGTGCGGCGTCGACGACGCAACTGCCCATGTGCTCCTCGAGTAGGCCCAGGGCGACCGACTGGAGCGCCTTGGTGGCGGCGCTGACCTGCGTCAGGACGTCGATGCAGTACTTGTCCTCGTCGACCATCTTCGCGATCCCGCGAACCTGGCCCTCGATGCGGCGCAGTCGTTTGAGGTAGTCATCCTTGTTCGCCGTGTACCCGTTCAATGGTCTACCTCGAGCCAGATCGTAGATACCCTACCGGGGTAGTGTACACCTGCACGATGAGCGGTAACGTGCCTCCCGTACCGCCGAGAACGAGGAGAGTCGTGGCCGCACAACGCAAGGGTCTGCGCAAGCGGGTTCACAAGGTTCGCAACCAGGCTCGCGCCGCCCGGGCGATGGCCAACCTCGCCAAGGACGATCCGCAGATACTCGTCGATCTCGGCAAGGGACTCCTGGCGAAACGCGGCCTGATCGCCGACCCGAACGCCACGTCCCCCGACATGTTGCCGACCGGCGCCACCGATGGTGCGGCCCGGACAGCACCGGTCGCCCTGCGCGAGTTCGCCCGCACCACGTCGGCCGATGTCGAGACCTCCGCGGCCCCGGACGCGGTACTGGCCGCCGCCCTCGACGTGGCCCGCTGGCCCGACTGGTTCACCATGCACAACGACTGGAGCGTGGAACCTCCGGCGACGATCGAGGTCGGCGTGACCTTCAGCGAACACATCAAGATCATGGGCATCCCGGCCGAGTTGAACTGGACGGTCGTCGAGGTCGGGGCAACATCGCTGCGGATGAACGGCACCGGACGCGTCGGGGTCCACATGTCGTTGTTCGTCGACGTCCGCTCCACGCCGACCGGTTCGCACGTCTGGATCGACCTCGGCTTGGACGGCGACTCGGTCCGGGGCCCGATGGGCGCCACCGTCCAGCGCGCGGTTCAGGGCGTCCTCACCGAGTCCGCCGAAGCCCTCGCCGCGACCCTGGACGGCGCCCCCCGCCGAGGGGCGAATACCCCGATTCTGCACGAACGCACCGGCACGATGCTCGACCCACGCACCCCCGTGATCGTGGGAGCGGGCCAGTTCGTGCAGCGCGAGCCGAGCGCACCCTTCGAGGACCCGGTCTCGTTGTCGGTGCGCGCGCTTCGCGCCGCGGCACAGGACAGCACCGTCCCCGAACTGCTCGCCCGTGCGGATGCCGTCTACGCCGTGGCCAGCGCGTCCTGGACCTACGGCGATCAGGCGGCCCTCGTCGCACAGCAGGTCGGCGCGAAGCCGAAGGAGACCGTCGTGTCCGCGCCGTTCGGCGGTGACGGCGCACAGCTGACCATCAACGCCGCGGCGCAGGCCATCGCCACCGGCGCCGCCGAGATCGTCCTGGTGACCGGCGCGGAAGCCGGTGCGAGCCTCTCCGTCGCGACGAAGCAGGACATCACCCCGGACTGGCCCCAGCAGCCCGACGGCACTGCCCCCACGCGCACCCTCGGCTTGGACAAGGAGGCCAACAACGACGCCGAGGCGGCGGCCAACCTCGGGACGCCGATCCTGATGTACGCGCTGCTGGAGTCGGCCGTACGCGCCAAGGCCGGCGAGGACGCCGAGACGCACCAGAAGCGGATCACCGAGCTGTGGTCGCGCTTCTCCGCGGTCGCGGCCGACAACCCCTACGCGTGGCTCCGGCAGAACTTCAGCGGCGAGGAACTGGCCAACCCGACTACGGCCAACCGGATGATCTCCAGCCCATATCCCAAGCTGCTCTGCGCCAACCTCACCGTCGATCTGGCTACCGGACTGATCCTGTGCAGCGCGGCCGCGGCGCAGGCCGCCGGTGTCCCGCAGGACAAGTGGGTCTTCGTCCACGCCGGGGCCTCCGCGCACGACGAGTGGTTCGTGTCCGAGCGCGCCGATCTCGCGTCCTCGCCGGCCATCCACGCCATCGGCGCGGCGGCGAGCCGACATGCCGGCGTCCAGGTCAGCGACATCGCTCACGTCGACCTCTACTCATGCTTTCCCGCCGCGGTGCAGATCGCGGCCACCGAACTCGGTCTGCCCATCGACGACCCGCAGCGGCCCCTCACCGTCACCGGGGGCCTCACGTTCGCCGGCGGCCCGGGCAACAACTACGGCGCCCACGCCGTCGCGACCCTCGTCGGCCGGCTGCGCGCCGACCCGGACGCCTTCGGCCTGTCGACCTCGCTCGGCTGGTTCGTCACCAAGCATGCGATCGGGATCTACTCCGCCCGGCCACCGGTCCGGCCCTACGCGAACCTGCACCCGGTCGTCGATCTCCCGGCCGGGCGGCGCGCCCTTGCCGACTACACCGGACCGGGCGTCGTCGAGGCGTACACGCTGCCCTACGGACGCGACGGTCAGCCGGACTCGGCCATCCTGAGCGTCATCACGCCCGATGGCGCTCGGGCCCTCGTCCGCACCAAGGATCCGCAGCTGATCGAGCTGATCGCGACCTCGGACCCGCTGCGCCGCAAGATCATCATCACCGGCCCGGGCGCCTTCGAACTCGGCGCGAACCGCCGCGCCAAACTGCCTCCACCGCCCGAGGCCCCGGTCCTGGTCGAGCGACGCGGGGAGATCACGGTCATCACGCTCAATCGCCCTGAGGTCCGCAACGCCATCGACCGCCGCACCGCGCTGCTGCTCGAGCGCGCCATAGACGGCTTCGAGGCCGACTCCGACGCGACCGTCGCGATCCTCACCGGCGCGGGAGGTTACTTCTGCGCCGGCGCCGACCTCAAGGCTGCGGCCCGTGGCGACGGGTACCCGTTCTCCGAGCATCGCGGGCTGCTCGGGCTGCCGGGCAAGCCGGCGATCAAGCCGGTCATCGCCGCGGTCGAGGGCCCGGCCCTGGCCGGCGGGTGCGAGCTCGCTCTGGCCGCGGACATGATCGTTGCCTCGAGTGACTCCATCTTCGGCATCCCCGAGGTCAAGCGCGGTCTGGTCGCGGCCGCCGGTGGCGTGCTTCGCCTGGCGCAGCGACTGCCCCGCGCGGTCGCCCTGGAACTTGCGCTCACCGGCGACCCGATGACCGCGCAGCGGATGGCCGATCTGGGTCTCATCAATGCCGTGGTCGAGCCGGGCCAGGCCCTGGCGGCCGCGCTCGAACTGGCCGGGCGGATCGCCGTCAACGCCCCGCTATCGGTGGCGATCAGCAAGCGCATCGTCGACGAGTCCCCGGACTGGACGGTGGACGGGGCCTACGACCGGCAGACCGAGTTGGCCACGCCGATCCTCACGTCCGCCGACGCCACCGAGGGCGTCCGCGCCTTCGCCGAGCATCGCGCTCCGAAGTGGGCCGGCCGCTGACGCGGTGAACCCCGCGACCTCAAGGGGCACGATGGTGCGATGTTCCATTCCGTGGCCGCCACCGAAGCCGAGATCGCCGCGCCCATGCCCGGGGACGACCTGCTGCCCGAGCCCGACGTCGTGATGGACCGTGCGTTCACCGTGCCGGGTCCACCCGATGGCGTCTGGCCGTGGCTCGTCCAGTTGGGGAAAAGCCGTGCGGGCTGGTACCTGCCGCGATCGGTCGAACGCGTCCTGCCCCGCCGCAATCGCGCGCTACGCCGGATCGAAGGCCGGTGGCAGCACCTCGATGTCGGCACCGTAATCCCGGACTACGGCCGGGACGCGACCTTCGAGGTCGCGCAGATCGACGCGCCACACAGCCTCGTTTTCCGCTCGCAACGCGGCCGGGTCGGCGTCACCTGGGCGATCGCGCTCGCGGCCGAGGGCTCGGGCACCAGGGTTCGGCTCCGCCTGCGATTGCACCCGGTACACCGTCAGTGGCTGGCCACCGGCCCCGGCGACTTCTTCGACGCGGCCACCATCGCGGGGATGGCTGCCGGGCTGCGCGAACGCCTCACGTCCTAGATTTGGTTCATGGCGACACGAAGGACCACCCGGACAGTGCCGCGTCCACCAGCGGTGCCGAGTGAGTTCACCGACGCACCGGACGCGCTCGATCCCGGCGACTCCTGGGAGGGCGTGCGGGCCGGCGTGGACCTCGCCGTCGACGCTGCCGCCGAGGACGTCGAACTCGTCGCGAGCGTCCTCACCGGCGTCGATCTGACCTCGCGACAGCTCAACGGTCTGCGCGCCCGCGACGTGATCTTCGACGGCTGCGACTTCTCCGGCGCGGTGCTCGACGGCGCCCACTTGGACCGAGTGGTGTTCCGCGGCTGTCGGCTCACCGGAATGATGCTCACCGCCGCCCGGTTACAGGACGTCGTGATCGAGGATTGCGTTGCGACCCTCGCGAACTTCCGCTCCACCCGGGCGTCGCTGCTGTTCATCCGCGGCACCTCGCTGGTCGAGGCCGACTTCTACACCGCGGTCCTGACCGATTCTGCGATCCTGGACTGCGACCTGAGTCGCGCCACCTTTCGAGGCCTGCGCGCGGAACGTTTGCACCTGCACGGCTGCACGTTCGATCACCTGGTCGGCGCCACCTCGCTACGCGGCGCCGTCATCGACGATGAGCAGGTGCTCGCGCTCGGTGCGGCCGTCCTCGCCGACGTCGGCGTGTCGATCGGCGACCGGCCCGAGTGAGTCGCTGACATGCTGGAGCGCGTGCCCACCGATCCGCTGCCCGACCAACCGCAGTCCGCCGACAGTCTGCAGCCGGGCATCGGTTCCGAGATCGGACGTCTGCGCCACGTCATCACTCACCGACCCGGGCGGGAACTCGACCGGTTGACCCCGAGCAACATCCACGCGCTGCTCTTCGACGACGTCCCGTGGGCGGCGCGGGCCCGTGACGAGCACGACCAGTTCGTCGAGGTGCTCGCCAGCCGGGGGGCGAGGGTCCACCGCTTCGCCGAGCTGCTCGCCGGCGCCCTGGACACCGCCGACGGACGGGAGTTCGTGATCGAGCGCACGTGCACCCCCGAACGCTTCGGGGAGCAGATGGCCGTCTCGCTGCGGTACTTACTCGATGACGTCGACGCCCGCACCCTGGCCGACCTGCTCATCGGCGGCGTGCTGAAGTCCGACCTCGAACACAACCTCGGGTCGCGGTGGGCGGCCGGGCTGCAGTGGCAGTCGCTCGGCCAGGACGACCTCGTCCTCCCGCCGCTGCCCAACACCCTGTTCCAGCGGGACAGCTCGGCGTGGATCGCATCCGGCGTCAGCGTGAACCCGATGGCCAAGCTGGCCCGACAGCGGGAATCGGTCCACACCCGCGCTGTGTATCGCTTTCACCCACTGTTTCGCGAGGCGTCGTTCGAGTTCCTCTACGGCGACGACGACCGCGACCACCGACCGGCGACGCTCGAGGGCGGCGACCTGCTCGTGCTGGCCGACGGGGTCGTCCTGATCGGCATGGGCGAGCGGACCACGCCCTCAGCGGTCGAACTGCTGGCCCGTCGCCTGTTCACGACCGGCATGGCGACGGTCGTGCTGGCCGTCGACATCCCTGCCGCCCGCGCCACCATGCACCTCGACACCGTCTTCACCATGGTCGACACCGCGACCTTCGTCGCCTACCCGATGCTCGACCTCGACGCGTTACGCGCCTGGCGGATCACCCCGGGCCGGGACGCCGGGAAACCGCTGAGCGTCGACCCGGCCGGTCCACTGTTCGCCGCGCTCGCCGAGGCTCTCCAGGTGGATCAGGTGCGGGTGTTGCGGGCCGGTGGCGACCCGCACGCGGCTGAACGTGAGCAGTGGAGCGACGGCAACAACTACTTCGCGCTCGAGCCCGGCGTGGTCGTCGGCTACGACCGCAACGTGGTCACCAACGCCCTGCTCGAAAAGCACGGCATCGAGGTGCTGGCGGTGTCCGGAGGCGAACTCGGACGAGGTCGCGGCGGCGCCCGGTGCATGACCTGCCCGATCGTGCGTGATCCGTTGCCGTCGACGGCTCCGTCTGACCGGCCGATAGCCTGATCCGATCGTGGACAACACCAAACCGCCCGAGGCCACCGGACAAGATGTTCTAGACGGAGAGGTCGCGATTGAACAGGCCCACGTGACCCGTCTGTACGAGCAGCGTGACCGATTGCTCGCCGGCGCGGAAGCAGCGCTGGCCCGCACTGCCAGCAGCGGCACCGCAGGGACGCCTGGGGCGCGCGCCGAGCGGGACGCGTTCATGCGCCTGTACGGGGAGCGCGTACGCACTTTGGAGAACGTCGAGGCCCGGCTCTGCTTCGGCCGCCTCGATCTCGACGGCGGCGACCGCCGCTACATCGGGCGCCTCGGAATGTCCGACGAGGACCGCAAGGAACTGCTCGTCGACTGGCGGGCCCCGGCGTCCGAGCCGTTCTACCAGGCCACCGCGGCCCGTCCGGACGGCGTGCTGCGCCGTCGCCAGATCTCGACCGCCAAACGCAAAGTCACCGATCTGCAGGACGAGGTGCTCGATCTCGAGGGCTTCGAGGCCGCCGGCATCGACGGCGGGCACATCGTGGTCGGCGAGGGCGCCCTGTTCGCCAGCCTGGACGCGGCACGCGGGCCCCGGATGCGCGATATCGTCGCCACCATTCAGGCCGACCAGGACGCGGTGATCCGCGCTCCCCTTGCCGGTGTGCTTGTCGTGCAAGGCGGCCCCGGCACCGGCAAGACCGCGGTCGCACTGCACCGCACCGCGTTCCTGCTCTACGCCAACCGTGAGCGGATCGCGCGCTCCGGTGTGCTGCTCGTCGGTCCGAACCGGGTCTTCCTGCGTTACATCGACCAAGTGCTGCCCGCGCTCGGCGAGGCCGACGCGATCGTCATGTCGACGCCCGGCGAGCTGTACCAGGGCGTCGTCGCCACCGCGACGGAGGCGCCGGAGATCGTCGCCGTCAAGGGCGACCTGCGCATGGTGCGCGTCGTGGCGGAGGCGGTCCGTCAGCGCGAGCGCGTCATCGACGTCGGCAGATCGTTGGACATCGAGGGCACCATGATCCGGCTGCAGCCGCGCTACGTACGCGAGGCCCGCGACCAGGCCCGGCGCACCCGCGCGCCACACAACGTCGCCCGCAAGACCTTCGTGTCGATCGTGCTGCGCCATCTGCTCCGCCGGCTCGCCGAGGTCCGTGGCGTGGACATCGACCAGGACACCCGACCAGGGCTCATGGCCGAACTGCATGCGTCCGGTGACGTGCGCCGCGAACTGAACCTGTGCTGGCCGCCGATCTCCCCGGAGCGACTGCTGCGCGATCTCTACGCCCGGCCCGAACGGCTCGCCGAGGCCGCGTCCGGCCTCACCAGCGACGAGCGGGCATTGCTGCTGCGCGACCGCAGTGCCGCGTGGACGACGGCCGACGTTCCCCTACTGGACGAGGCCGCCGAGCTGTTGGGCGCGGACGACTCCGTCGACGTCGCGGCGACCCACGCCTCGCTGCGCGCCGAGTCCGACCGCCGCGCCGAGGTCGAGTACGCCAAACAGGTACAGGAGACCTTCGGCGGCGCAGAGTTCGGCACCGCCGAGCAGCTCGCGGGCCGCTACGCCGGCGGTGGGTCGTACCGCAGCGTGGCCGAGCAGGCCGAGTCCGACCGCACCTGGGCGTACGGGCACGTGGTGGTGGACGAGGCCCAGGAACTCTCTCCGATGGCCTGGCGGCTGTTGATGCGCCGCTGCCCGTCGCGGTCGTTCACCGTCGTCGGCGACGTCGCGCAGACCGGCTCGGCCGCCGGGACGAGTGCCTGGGGCGACGTGCTCACCCCGCACGTGGGCGATCGGTGGACCCAGTCCGAACTCACCGTCAACTACCGCACACCGGAGCAGGTGATGGACCTCGCCGCCTCCGTGCTTGCCGCAGCAGGGTCCGCGGTCCGCGCCCCCACGTCGGCCCGCGTCGGCCGGCACGAGCCGGAGTTCAGCCGAGTCGAGGAGCACGCTGCCGGCTCGGCCCAACTCGCTGAGATCGTGCGGCGCGAGTGGCACGGCGCCGAGGACGGGACGGTCGCGGTCATCACCGCCAACGCCGACCACGTGCTCGCCGCGCAGACGATCGGCGCCGCGCTGCCCGTAGGCACCGTCACCGCCGACACCGACGCTCTCGGCGCGCCCGTCTCGGTGCTCACCGTCGCCGGGGCGAAGGGGCTGGAGTTCGACAATGTCGTCATCGTCGAACCGACCGCGATCGTCGCAGAGTCCCGGCGTGGGCTCAACGACCTCTACGTCGCGCTGACCCGACCCACGCAGCGCCTGCACATCGTCCACCGGGGCGAGCTGCCGCCCGGTCTGGCCTGATCGCGGTTCTGCCGGTCCGGCCAGTTCGTCGGGCAGGTTTACCGAGGTGATCGGCTCACCGGAGAATGCCTCCCGCGCAAGCTAGCGCGCAGCGACAGCTCTTCTTCGGACCCGAAAGACGTGGGAGGTCGCGGCGACCGTCGACGCGTAGAGCGCGTGCTGGGCGATGGAGGTGACCAGCAGGTCGCGACGCCAACGCCACGGCGGCGGGGTATCGCCCAGCAATGGAAAGAGGGTCAGCGCCATCGTCTGGCACGCCGCGAAGAACGCGGCCGCTGCCCGGGGCTCGCTACCCAGTTCGCGGCGCAGCCGCTCGTATTCGAGCGCGACGACCGAGCCATAGCCCCAGTGGACGAGATAAAACAAGGCCCGACGTCCGTTCGCGGTGGTCGGGTCCCATCGGATGACCTTGGAAGCGGCGACGACGACGTTATCGCTCGCGTCATAGTCGATCAAGCCGTCATCGCCCTTGCGGATCCGTGTCTGGATCGCGATCGACACCGACATAACCGCCGTGCCGCAGACGCCGCCGAGGAGTGCTTCTCCCCGACGGCGCCAGCGATGTCGGCTCACCGAGCTGACCTGGTCAGCCCTCGATCTCGTCCGCGTCGGCCTTGGCCAATTCGGTGTCGGTCGTCGCTCCGTCGGCCTCCCGCTTGGAGACGTCGGCCCACTCGATGTCGCTGGAGGTCTGCTCGCCGACCTGCGCGACCATTTCCTCGTCGCTGACGCCGTCGCCGGCCTTGTACGTCTCGCCCATGGTGAACTCCCTCGATCTCGCGTGCGTGTCGGCAAGTGCCTACCCGCACATGCTGCCGACGAACCGTTCTCGAGCGTCGACAAGGTTTCCGTGACCGACGACACGCACTCACCCGAGGAAGTCAATCAAGTGAGCAGTGGTCGGTGCAGGGTGTTGTATCTGGGTTCTCGTTTCGGGTCGATCCAGGATGGTGGTGTCCATGCGACCCGGCCGTTGATGAGGTGTGCGGTCCAGCCTTGTCGGATGCGTTCGCGGTGGTCGTGCCCGCAGACCAGGGTTCCGTTGTTGACGCTGGTGGGTCCGCCGGTCGAGTAGTCGGTGAGGTGATGCGCTTGGCACCAGCTGGCCGGTGTGGGGCAGCCGGGGAAGATACGTAAGCTACCCCTATGCCAGCAACCCGCTCCGAGACCCGATCTACCACCTCGACAACCCCGAAACTCCGCGTCGTCCGCGTCGCGGTCTACCTCCGGCAGTCCTACGACTCTGCGCTGCGGGCCAAGATCACGCAGAGCGACCCGTCCGAGATCGACCCCGACGAGACCGCGATACGGCGGGCCGTCCGGCGCCAGCTCGACGCCTGCACAGAATGGATCGCGAACAACTCCACCCCGCGTGTCCGTTACGAGGTCGTCGAGGTCTACGAGGACAACGACGTCAGCGCGACCCGTAAGCGGGTCCGCCCCGCGTTCGCGAAGATGCTGGCCGACGCCGAGGCGGGCCACTTCGACCTGATCCTGAGCTACCACCTGGACCGGCTCACC
>JBDTFN010000093.1:0-25556 GCA_039937915.1 Jatrophihabitans sp.
GGTTCACGCTCACGCACTCGGAACTGGTCGCGGGCACCAACAAATTGCTGCGCTGGATCTCGCTGATGATGCTCGTGGTCGGCCCGCTGCTGCTGTGGAGCCAGTTCTACAGCGACGACAACCACAACTGGCAGGACTCGGTCACCGGCGCGGTCGCCGCGCTCGTCGGCATGGTGCCCGAAGGTTTGGTGCTACTGACCAGCCTCGCGTTCATGATCGCTGCGGTGCAGTTGAGTCGTAAGCAGACCCTCGTCCAGGAACTGCCCGCGGTTGAGGTACTGGCCCGCGTCGACGTCGTCTGTCTCGACAAGACCGGCACGCTGACTCACGGCGACGTCGTGTTCGACGAGGTCCAGGTTTTCGACGGAGTCGACGAGGACGACGTCACCGGCGCACTCGGGGTTGCCGCGAACGGCTCGGACGCCAACGCGACCGCGCTGGCGTTGCAGGTCCCTTACCCGTCCTCGGCCTGGACGCAGACCGGGTCGATCCCGTTCTCCTCGGCACGGAAATGGTCCGCGTTGTCGGCGCAGGGACACGGGACCTGGGTGCTCGGTGCACCGGAGATGGTGCTGCCATCACCCGACGGCGACGCGGCCGGCGAGGCGCGATCGCGGGCGGACAGGATCGCCTCCCAGGGGCGCCGCGTCCTGCTGCTTGCCTCCGCGCCGACCGAGATCGACGACGACGCCAAGGATGCCGGGCTGCCTGCCGGACTCGTCCCGGCCGCCCTTGTCGTGTTCGCCGAGCGGATCCGCGAGGATGCCGCCGACACGATGCGCTACTTCGCCGAGCAGGGCGTGATCCTGAAGGTGATCTCGGGCGACAACCCCCGCACCGTCGGGGCGGTGGCCGCCGCCGTCGGCGTCCCCGGTGTCACCGGCGCCGACGATGCCGTGGACGCCCGGACGCTGCCCGAGGACATCGACGAACTCGGCGAGATCCTGGAGAACAAGTCAGCCTTCGGCCGGGTCACCCCGCACCAGAAACGGGCGGTCGTAGCGGCTCTGCAGAAGCGTGGGCACGTCGTCGCCATGACCGGGGACGGCGTCAACGACGCGATGGCCCTCAAGGACGCCGACATCGGCGTTGCCATGGGTAACGGGTCTGCGGCGACCAGGGCGGTGGCCCAACTCGTTCTGCTGGACGGCAAGTTCTCGCACCTGCCCGACGTCGTCGGTGAGGGGCGGCGGGTGATCGCCAACATCGAGCGCGCGGCCAGCCTGTTCCTCGTCAAGAACGTCTATTCGCTGGTCCTCGCCCTCATCACCGCGGCGACGGTCGGGGCGTATCTGTTCGAGCCGATCCAGCTTTCGCTGATCTCCAACCTCACCATCGGCGTCCCGGCGTTCTTCCTGGCCCTCGGGCCGAACAACCGGCGCTACATCCCCGGCTTCCTGACCCGGGTGCTGCGCTTCTCGATTCCCTGCGGTGTTGTCGTGGCCGGCTCGGCCTACGCCGGGTACACGATCATCCGATCTATCGACAGCACGGCCGGAGTGGCCGGCGGCCGCACCGTGGCCACGATCGTGACGCTCATCTGTGCGCTGTGGATCCTGGTCGTCACGGCCCGACCGCTGGCCGGCTGGAAAATCCTGCTCGTCGGTGCGATGGGCGCGGTGCTGGCCGTCATCCTGACCGTCCCGGCCTTTGCCACCAACGTGTTCCTGCTCGAGCCGACCCCCAAGCGGGTCGTCGTCGCGCTCATCGTCGGAGCGGTCGGAGCAGTTCTGGTCGAACTCGCCGCCCGTGGTGTCGCCTTCGCCGTCCGCAACAGTGGCGGTGTGGACGGCAGCGGCCACCCCGCCGCGGCCCCGGTCACGCCCGCGCCGTAGCGCGAATGTGACCGGGAAGCGAAGCGGAAGTTACCTGGCGGACGGGTCGAGCGCCGGGTAGTCGGTGTAGCCCTCGGCGCCACCGCCGTAGAAGGTTGCCGAGTTCGGCTCGTTGAGGTCGGCGTCGGATTCCCAGCGCTCCACGAGGTCCGGGTTGGCGATCGCGAGGCGTCCGACCGCGACAAGGTCGGCGTCGCCGTTGTCGAGGATCTGCTGGGCGGCGGCCTTGGTGGTGACCGAACTGAAGCCGTTGTTGCCGATGACCGGGCCGCCGAAGCGCTGGCGCAGATCGCGGGTGAGTTCGGCGGTCGGGTCGGCGAGGTAGGACAGGTAGGCCAGCCCCAACGGCGCGATGCCGTCGACGAGCTCGCCGTAGGTCGCGGCAACGTCGGTCGGGTCGTCCTCGATCACGCCCTGGATGTTGTGCGCGGGCGAGATGCGGATTCCGACGCGCTCCGGGCCGATCGCGTCGGCGACGGCGCGGACGACCTCGATGCCGAACCGCGCTCGGTTGGCCGGCGTGCCGCCGTAGCCGTCGGTGCGCTGGTTGGAACTCGGGGCGAGGAACTGGTGGACGAGGTAGCCGTTGGCGGCGTGCACCTCGACCCCGTCGAGCCCGGCGGCGATGGCCTGACGCGCAGCGTGGGCGTACTCGGCCACGACGCCGGCGATCTCGTCGGTCTCCAGGGCCCGCGGCGTCGGGAAGTCCTGCTCGCCGGTCGCGGTGACGATCTGGCCGGGAGCGGCGATCGCGCTGGGTGCGACCGTCTCCAGGCCGTCCTTGTTGTCCGGGTGCGCGATGCGGCCGACGTGCATCAACTGCACGACGATGCGACCGTCGCGGGCGTGCACCGCGTCGGTGACGCGACGCCACCCCTCGACCTGCTCGTCGCTGTGCATGCCCGGGGTGTCCAGGTAGCCCTGGCCGACGGCGCTGGGCTGGGTGCCCTCGGTGATGATCAGTCCGACGCTGGCCCGCTGGCCGTAGTAGTCGGCCGCGATCTGCTGCGGTACATGGCCCTGCCCGGCGCGGTTACGCGTCAGCGGCGCCATCACGACGCGGTTGGCCAGGCTGAGTTTGCCGATCTCGATCGAGTCGAACAGTGCGGTCATGGACGAGCGCTCCCTTTGGTTGACGTATCAGCTAGTGGAATGCTCACGGTGGGACGAGCGATTCCGCCGTGTGAGATCAGCAACGGCCGGGTTAGTCGTCGGGTGCACCCGCGAACTGCCGTCGGATCACATCAGGGACGGCTCGCAGTGCCTCCGAAATTCGGACCGTAGGCTGAGGCAATGGCGCTGACCGAGTCCCGCAAGGCCGAGCTCACCGAGAAGATCACCGCACGTGAGCGGCTGACCCGTACCGACGGCGAGGACCTCTACGCCAGTGACGATCTCGCCTGGCTCGGGGGCCTGGCCCACGACGTGCGGACGGAGATGAACGGCGACACCGTCTTCTTCAACGTCAACCGGCACCTCAACCTGACCAACGTCTGCACGGCGTCCTGCGCCTACTGCAGCTTTCAGCGCAAGCCCGGCCAGAAGGACGCGTACACGATGCGCGTCGAGGAGGCCGTCGAGACCGCCCTGGGCATGAAGGACGACGGACTCACCGAGCTGCACATCGTCAACGGCCTGCACCCCACCCTGCCGTGGAAGTACTACCCGCGGGTGCTGCGCGAGCTCAAGGCCGCGCTGCCTGATGTCGCGCTCAAGGCGTTCACCGCCACCGAGGTGCACTTCTTCGAGACGATCTCCGGCCTGTCCGCCGACGAGATCCTCGACGAACTCATCGACGCCGGCCTGGAGTCGCTCACCGGCGGCGGCGCGGAGATCTTCGACTGGGACGTCCGCAAGCAGGTCGTCGACCACAACACCCACTGGGAGGACTGGTCGCGCATCCACCGGCTGGCCCACTCCAAGGGGCTCAAGACGCCGGCCACCATGCTCTACGGCCACATCGAGGAGCCACGCCACCGCGTCGATCACGTCATGCGGCTGCGTGAGCTTCAGGACGAGACCGGCGGGTTCCAGGTCTTCATCCCGCTGCGCTTCCACAATGACAACAATCGGCTCAGTCACCTGCCGATGGCCCAGCCCGCCGATGTCCTGAAGACCTTTGCGGTCTCGCGGCTCATGCTGGACAACTTCCCGCACGTCAAGGTCTTCTGGGTCATGCACGGCTTGTCGACCTCCCAGCTCGCGCTGAACTTCGGCGCGGACGACATGGACGGCTCCGTCGTCGAGTACAAGATCACCCACGATGCCGACAACTACGGCACGCCCGACAAGCTCACCCGCGAGAACCTGCTCGACCTCATCCGCGACGCAGGCTTCCAGCCCAAGGAGCGCAACACCCGCTACGAGGTCATCCGCACCTATGACGGTCCCGTGTCGCTGGCCGAGCGGCGGGCCGAACCTCAGGCGATCTGGGCCTGACATGGAAGAAACGGCAGCGGGCGCGCAGGCTCAGGAGCCTCAGTTCGGCAAGTGGATGGGCTCGATGTGGCTCTATTCTCTGCTGCGCTTCGGGATGTTCTTCGCCCTCTGGGGGATCCTGCTGCTGACCGGGCTCGAGATGCTGTTCGCGGCGCTGCTCGCCCTCGTGCTATCTGTGCCACTCTCGCTTGTGCTGCTGTCCAAGCCGCGCCGGGCGTTCACCGCTCAGCTCGAACTGCGCGTCGACGCCCAGCGTGCCCGCAAGGCAGAGATCGCCGACCAGCTCGACCCCGAGGACCACGACAGCGAGTAGCCCCAACCCGCCCTCAAAGGTTGCGGGCGGGGTCCGGCAGGTCAGCCGGTGCGCAGATAGAGGCTGCCTCCGGGGTTTCGTCCCCACAACGGCATTGCTGTGCGCACCTCCTCGGCATGATGGCATTGCAGGTAGTGCGCAAACCAGGTGATCTCCAGCTTGGGGTTCCCGATGAGCAGCGCCCTGACCAGGTAAGCCTCGTTCCAGGCTCGTCCGGCGTACACCCATTCCGCGGGGTACTCGAAGGGCCAGAACATGTCGTGGATATGGATGTGGACGCCGGCCGGGAGCTCCGGGACGATATCCAGGAACAGCCGGTTGACGTCGCTGCCGATCCGCGAAACGTGGGTCGAGTCGATGAACAACAGATCGCCGGGGGCCAGACGGGCGAAGACCTCGGCGGGCACCTCGTCCAATCTCTGCTCGAGGATCTCAGCCCGCTCGCGGTCGGCCGGTCGGAGCAACTCGTTGAGGCGAGTGGGGTAGGGCTCGATGAACGTCAGGTTCATTCCGCCTTCGAAGAACTGCTCGTTGACGTCCAGCAACAGGGCCGAGGACCAGCCCGACCCGACCTCGACGACCCGCGCGGGACGGTGGTGGCGCAGCATTGCGTAGAGCACGAGACCGTCGCCGTAGGAGAAGTAATCGTTGTCGAACCCGTACCGCATCCCGACTTTCGGGTGTTCGCCGAACGGCTGTTCGGCGCAGTAGCCGGCAAGGATCGGCAGCAGGGCCAACTGGTCATCGACGCGCAGATCGACGCCGGGCACGTTCGTCCTAGCGAGGTCGAAGATCTGCCGCTCGCGGACAGCGACGTCGTTCAAGTCCGGGATCGGCGAGTAGAAGTGACCGGGCCTGAACAGCTGTTCCACGCGGCTGGTCGTCGCCGGCAGGTGCGGTTGCGCCGCGTGCACTTGGGCGCGCAGTTCGCGGTTGTCGCTCTCCAGTTGCTCGGCGCGGCGTTCGTGACCGCGGGCTTTGCGTCGCCACCGATCCCGGTCCTCGAGCAGCCGTGACACCGGAGGAATCCTCCGGCCCACGGCGCGGATCCGGGCACGCAGCGAGGGTGACACCCGGCGAGCTTAGCGATCAGCGGGCGGGGGCGTCACAGCGTCGTTAGCAGCGTCGAGAGCTCGTCGACCACGCGTCGAGGCCCAGCGGGACCGCAAGGCCGAGATCGCCGAACAGCTCGCCCCTGAGGATCACGAATCCGAGGCCTGAACCCGGCTCAGCTCCAGTCGACCGCGTCGTAGGCCGCGCGCAGTCGCGCGCCGAGGAGCGGATCAAGCCCGGCCACCCACGAGACGCGACCCAGGACGTGCGCTGGGAAGCGTTCTGCGGGTTCGACCGCGCCGCGCACCTGGCTGCGCCACCCGGCGGTGGCGCAGTTGTGCAGCAGGGCCCGCAGTGCGTCGCGTTCTGGACGCGACACGGTCGGACGGACGTTGATCACCGTCCCGAGCAGGGCCTGCCGGCCGGCGTCGCTCAGGACCACGGTCTTGCGGTCGTTGAGCCGGAAGCCCTCATCGGTCACGATCTCGCGGACGAGGCCGACGAAGCGGCTCCGCGCGTTGCGCAGCGACGGGCCGCCGCTGAAGGTCAGATCGTCGACGTAGCGCGTGTACTTTGCGCCGAAGGACGCAGCCAGCCCGGCGAGGCGACGATCCAGGCTGAAAGCGACGAGGTTCGCCACCGCCGGTGAGGTCGGGGCGCCCTGCGGCAGGTGTGGGGTGCCCAGCCGGGCGTCGATGCGTCGGAGCGCAAGGGGCGCCACCGTGGTCAGCAGCCCGGTCACGGTGTACGCAACCGGCTCGGGTAGACCGGCGGTGCTCAGCAGGCTCCACACCCGGCCCGCGCGGATGGAGGGGAAAAAGGCCACGAGGTCGGCGCGTATCACGACCGTCGAGCCTGCGTGCGGCGCGACTGCGGAGCGCACCGAGCGGCCGCGGACGCAGCCGTGCGCGGCCGGGTGGGTCGGGATCGGATCCAGCAACTCGCGCAGCAACCGTCGTTGGATCTCCTTCAGCCGTGGTTTCGGTGCGGCCAGTACGCGGACGCCATCCCGTTTGGCGATCGTGGACCAGCGGTAATGGCGTAGCGGTTCGCCGACGCGTCGCTCGAGCCCGCGATTGTCGGCGAACCAGTCCAGCTCGCCCTGGTCCAGATCCAGCAGTCGCGCCAGCGCCGAGCGGTCGGGCAGCAGGGTCACCGGCCATGGCTGCCGGGTCACCGTCGTCGGGACCGGCGTCCAGGTCAGGATGCGCACCGGTCGGCGGTGCTGCCAGGCCATCATCCAGGCCGGCCGAGTCTGCAGGTACGCGGCGAGTTCACCTGGCCGGTCGGCCGGCGCATCGCGGTAGGCGGCCAGCACCTGGTCGACCAGAGCGAGCAGCCACCCAGGGGACTGGCGTTTACCGAGCGCGCTCCGGCACCGGGTCAGGATGGAGAGTCGGGTCCACCGTCCGGCGAGCATGGCCGTCGCGAGCCCGTGTGCCACCTGCTCGCGCTGGTTCACTCCGAGCTGCGATCGGGGCGGCGGAGGGACGGAGGCAGCCAACCTGTGCCGTGTGCGCCCGGGCTTGCACGGAGTGCAACGAGGGGCGTGCGACGCGATGGTCTGCGTGCGGAGATTCCCCCGGGGTTGCCCCGGAGAGATCGGATGATCCCGATCGACCTGCTCCCGTCCCCCCGCACGGCGTCACGATAAGCCGAAAGCGGGGTGGGTGCGCTACCCCTGCAGGAGCGAGATCAGCTCGTCGACCACCCGACGCGACCCCGCGACGTGCCAGCGATGGCCGCGGTGCTCAAGCACCGCGGCGGCTCCTCCGGCGGCCCGGACCAGGTTTGCGCCCGGCAGCCAGTCCCAGGGCAGCGAGTTCGCCTGGACGAAGGCGCCGAGCCGGCCGGCGGCGACGGCGGCAAGCTCGACCGAGCCGGAACCGAGCATCCGCACCGTCGCGGCGCCCTGCATCGCGCGTAGCAGCGGCTCACGTAAGGAATCGTCCGGCAGCGTCGTCGGGTGCAGGTAGGTCGCGATCGATACCTCACGCAGGGGTCGGTCGGCGAGAGCCGGGAGCGGGGTCCCGTTGCGGGTGGCGGGCGAGTCGACCCCGCCGAGCCAGAGCTCGTCGGCCGATGGTTGATAGATCGCACCCAACGATTCGTCCAACGCGAGGGCAGCGCACCAACTCTGCAAGCCGGACAGGAAGTTGTAGGTGCCATCGACCGGGTCGACGTACCAGGTGCGGCCGGTTCCCGCGTCGGCGGTGCCCTCCTCGCCGACGACCGCGTCGTTGGGACGTTCCTGGCGCAGCCGCTCGACCACGAGCCGTTCGGCGGCGTGATCGGCGGCCGAGACGACGTCGGAGATGGAGGTCTTGTGCTCGATGGTCAGCCCGTCGGCGAGCATCCGGGCGGCAAGCATCCCGGCCTCGCGTACGAGCGAACCCGCCAGGTCCAGATCGTCCACGCGAGCGACGCTACGCGGGCTCAGCCGGCGAGCTTCTCGAGCGTCTTGGTGATGCCGACGCCGTTCTTCTTGACCATGCCCATGACCTCGAACGCCTTGGCCTGCGCACCGTTGATCGTGGAGTAGTCGAAGGTCTCGGTGACCTTGGTGCGGGTCGGGGTCAGCGCTTCGAACTCCCAGCGCCAGCGGTGCCCTCCGGGGTGCTGCCACTCCACGACCTGGTCCGGCAGGATCTCGGTGGCCGTGCTCGTGATCCGGTACGGCAGACCGAACATCTTCATCTTGACCGAGAACTTGTCGCCCTTGGTGAGCCGGTCTGGACCCTTGGTCGCGTCACGAACCGTGCCGGAGCCGTCCAACTCGCCGTGTCGGTGCGGGTCGGCAACCATCGCGAACAGCTCGGCGGCCGGACGGTCGACCTCCACGCTGCGGGTGACCTTGCGCGGACCGGTGTCGACTGTTGAGACGCTCATGCCCAAGGTCTCCCCAGGCCAGCGTCGACTTACCCGTCGTAATGGTCACAGAACTGCTTGCGGACGACATTCTTCTGGATCTTGCCGGTCGAGGTCTTCGGCAGTTCGTCCACGACGATGACTGCCTTCGGTGCTTTGAACCCGGCGATGTGCTGCTTCGTGGCGGCGATGAGCGCGTCCGCGTCCACGGTCTGGCCCGGCTTGGCGACCACGACCGCGGTGATGGCCTCGGTCCACCGCTCGTGCGGCAGCCCCACGACCGCGACCTCGGCGACCGAATCCGACGCGGCGTAGACCGCCTTCTCGACCTCGATGGAGGCGACGTTCTCACCGCCGGATTTGATGACGTCCTTGTACCGGTCGCTGAACCACAGCATGCCGTCCTCGGCGAGGACCCCGGAGTCGCCGGAGTGGAACCAGCCGTGCGCGAACGCCTCCTCGGTGGCCTCGGGATTGCGCAGATACTCGTTGAGGGCCTGCGGGCTGCGGTAGACGATCTCGCCCTCCTCGCCCCGCGGGAGCAGCGTCCCGTCGGAGGCCATGATCGCGATCTGGACATTCATCACCTGCGTCCCGACCGCACCGGAGTGCGACAACTGGTGTTCGGGACGGAAGAAGGTCGTCACCGGGCTCATCTCGGTCTGTCCGAAGGCGAGATAGAAGTCGCACCGGAACGTGTCCAGACAGGTGCGCAGCAGGGCGTCGGGCATGGGCGCCATCGCGTAGGCGGCCTTGCGCAGCGAGGAGAGGTCCCGCTCGCCGATCCCGGGCTGCTCGGTGAGGGCCCGCCACATCATCGGCAGCCCGAACGCGCGGGTGATCTGTTCCTTCTCGATCAGATCGAGTAGTTCGACGGGGTCGAAGCCGCGCATCAGGTACTGCGTCGCGCCGACCATGACCGAGGGCGTGCAGAACCCGTTGAGCTGGGCGGTGTGGAACAGCGGCATCAGGCAGGCGAATCGCTCGTCGGCGGTCATGCCGGTCTCGGCGACCACCATCAGCGACTCGAGGTAGATCGCCAGATGCGATCCGACCACGCCCTTGGGGAACGAGGTCGTGCCACTGGTGTAGAGGTAGCTGATCGCGTCCCGTTCGCCGACGATCACCTCAGGGTCTGCCTCGTTGCCGCTGTACAGGTCGGCGAAGGTCTGCCAGGTGCGGTCGGGCAGTTCCTGGACGTAGTTCGCGCCGAGGCCCGGCGCCACGACGATGTGGGTGACGGCCGGCACCTTCTCCACCGCGGGCTGCACGACGGGCAGTAGCTGCGATTCGACGACGATCCCGCGCGCCTGCGAGTGATCGAGCACGTAGGCGATCTCGTCGGCGCGCCAGCCGAGGTTCATCGGGACGCAGACCAGTCCGATCTTCGCGCAGGCGAAGTAGGTGATCATGAACTCTGCGCTGTTGCCCGAGGCCAGCGCCAGTGCGTCGCCGCGGGCGTACCCGGCCGCGCACAGCGCGTGGGCGATCTCGTTGACCTGCTTGTTCAGCGCGTCATAGGTCCAGGACCGGTCCCCGTCGACGAGCGCGAGCTTGCCCGGCATGCGGGCGGCGGTGCGGGTCAGCGCATCGCCGATGTTGACGCGGGTGATGAGGTTGGTCGCGAGTTCGAGGTCGCCGGTCGGAGTCATCTGTGAAGCGTCGTACCGTAACGCCCATGGCGCAACGCCCCCGGGTCGGGCATATTCAATTCCTGAACTGCCTGCCGATCTACTGGGGTCTGGTGCGCGCCGGCGCTCTACTGGACGTCGAGCTGACCAAGGACACCCCGGACCACCTCAACGACATGCTCGTGCGCGGTGACCTGGACATCGGCCCGATCTCGTTGGTCGAGTACCTGCGCCACGCCGACGACCTCGTGCTGCTGCCCGACATCGCCATCGGCTCGGACGGACCGGTGCTCTCGGTCAACGTCGTCTCCCAGGTGCCGCTCGCCGCGCTGGACGGACGCCGGGTCGCGCTGGGCTCGACGTCCCGTACGTCGGTGCTGCTGGCCACGATGTGGCTCGAGCAAGTCCACGGCGTGCGTCCTGACTACTTCAGCTGCCCGCCGGAGCTCTCGACGATGCTGCTCGAGGCCGATGCTGCCGTGCTCATCGGCGACGCCGCGCTGCGGGCCAACTACGACGCGCCCGGACGTGGGCTGGTGGTGCACGACCTCGGCCAGGCCTGGCGGGAATGGTCCGGGCTGCCGATGGTCTTCGCCGTCTGGGCGGCCCGGCGGGAGTACGCCGAGGCGAACCCCGGGCTGGTGAAGGACGTCCACTCGACGTTTCTCGAGAGCCGCAACGACGCGCTTGCCCATGTTGAGCAGGTCGCGGCCGCCGCCTCGCGCTGGGAGGTGTTCGACGCCGATACCCTCGCGAACTACTTCCGCACCCTCGACTTCTCCCTCGGCGAGCGTCAGATCGCCGGCCTGCAGGAGTTTGCTCGTCGGGCCGGGCTGCCGGTCGAACCGGTATTTGCCGAGGTCTAGGGCGCGCGTACTACTTCAGGCCAGGATGCGCCTTGCTCAGGATCGGAAGGAGCAGGGAGCGCGGCGCGATCTGGGCGAGCACCGACCCGATCCGATTCGGCGCGCCGGGGATGGCGACGAGACGACCCCGGTCCATGCCGACGACCCCGACCTTGGCGACCTGTTCGGCCGTGCGCCACATGAAGCTCGGCAGGGCGGCCTCGGCGTCCTCGTCGCTGAACCCGGCCGCGGGGCCGAAGCCGGTCTTCACCGGGCCGGGGCACAGCGCCGTCGCCGTCACTCCTGTGCCGCGCAGTTCGCCGGCCAGGCTCTGGGTGTAGGAGAGCACGAACGCCTTCCCGGCACCGTAGCCGGCCTGGCCGGGCAGCGGCTGGAAGGCAGCGGTCGAGGCGACATTGAGCAGGGCACCCCGTCCGCGCTCGACCATGCCCGGCAGGAAGCGGCTGCACAGGTCAGCGACCGCGACGACGTCCACCTCGATCATGTTCATCTCGGCCTCGGGGTCGGACTTGGCCACCGGACCCAGCGTCGACAGCCCGGCGTTGTTGACCAGCACGTCCGGGGTGAGGCCGCGCTCGGTCAGCGTGTCGAGCAGCCCGGCGCGCACCGACCGGTCGGACAGATCCGCCGCCAGCACCTGTGCGCCGTTGCCGATCTCGGCGGCGATGGCTTTGAGCTTGTCCTCGGAGCGAGCGACAAGGGTGACCAGGTGACCGCGGCGGGCGAGCTCACGGGCGATCTCGGTGCCGATGCCCGACGAGGCGCCGGTGACGACGGCGGTGCGGTCAGGTCCGGGCTTCGGGAGGCTCATAGCCAGAGCGTAGGCGGACGAGAGATGCCCTCAGTTGTTCGGCCAGCTCCGGGACCCGTACGCACGGGCCACCCGATCGGTCAGGGAGCTGCCGGTGACGAACTGGCCGTTGGTGACGCCCAGGCAATCGTTGCTGGGCACCGACACCCACAACAGCCCTGTGGCGAAGACGAAACCGACGAGATAGTTGTCGGACACGGCGCCGCGCGTGTCGGTGCAGGTGGTCGAGGAGGATTCCCGCTTCGGCTCGTCGCTGAGATCCTTCGTCACCTGCCGCACGCCGTTCTTGAGCGTCGTGTGCCCGGAGAGTTTCACCTCCACGGCGTTGCCGGAACTGCCCTGTGTGCTGCGGTATCGGCAGATAGTCACGTGGGAGGGCGACGTGTCCGGAACCAGGGTGTCCTCGCCGCCGACGCCCGAAGGCTCGGCCGGCACCCACGCCTTCTGGACCTTGCTGTCCTGTATGAACGCGCGCTGTTCGTAGCTGCCCGGACAGGTCAGGGCCCCGCTACCGTCGGTCTTCGCCCCGAGGTTGTGGTCCTCGCCGGGGCCGGTGAAGACGATCACCGCACCAACCAGCGCAGCCACGATCGCTGCGCCGAGAATCGGCCACCAAGTAAGAGTGCGGTCCGCGGGCTCGTCGTTGAGATCAGCGTCGTCGTACGGTGCTGACTCGTCGCCGTTCTGGCTCATCAGACCTCTCCATCTCGTCCCGTCGCACAGTACGGGCCGGGTCCGGCACGCCCGCCCGTAGCTCGGCGCTCTGACGATTCGGTCGCACCCCGTCCACAGCCGGTTTGCCTATCCACAGTCGGCCGTGGCGGTCCTCCCGTCGGCGCGCCGTAGCCTCTCACCATGACGCCTGCGATCTCGCGCCTGCTCGACCATGCCGCCGACGGGGGCCGGATCAGCCCGGAGGAGGCCCTGCTCCTCTACACCGAGGCGCCGCTACACGCGCTGGGGCAGGCCGCGGACGCCGTCCGCGCCCGCCGCTACCCGGACAACGTCGCGACGTACATCATCGATCGCAACATCAACTACACCAACGTCTGTGTGACGGCGTGCAAGTTCTGCGCGTTCTACCGCTCGCCGAAGCACGCCGAGGGGTGGACGCACGAACTGGAGGAGATCCTGCGCCGCTGTGGCGAGGCGGTCGACCTCGGGGCCACCCAGATCATGTTGCAGGGCGGCCACTCACCCGATCTCGGGATGGAGTGGTACGAGCAGACCTTCCGGGCCATCAAGGACGCCTACCCGCAACTCACTCTGCACTCGCTCGGCGCGTCCGAGGTCGTCCACATCGGCCGGACCTCCTCGTTGGATCACGCCGAGGTGATCGCCCGGCTGCGCGACGCCGGGCTGGACTCCTTCGCCGGCGCGGGCGCTGAGATCCTCGTCGACCGTCCCCGCACCGCCATCGCCCCACTGAAGGAGAAGGGCGAGGTCTGGCTGTCGGTCATGGAGACGGCGCACGGCCTCGGCCTGGAATCCACCGCCACCTTCATGATGGGGACCGGAGAGACGAACGCCGAACGGATCGAGCACCTGCGGATGATCCGCGACGTCCAGGACCGCACCGGCGGGTTCCGCTCGTTCATCCCGTGGACGTATCAGTCGGAGAACAACCACCTCAAGGGTCGGACGCAGGCCACCTCGCTGGAGTACCTGCGCATGATCGCGGTGGCCCGGCTGTTCTTCGACAACGTCAATCACTTACAGGGTTCGTGGCTGACGACCGGCAAGGACATCGGTCAGCTGACGCTGCACTTCGGGGCCGACGACCTCGGTTCGATCATGCTCGAGGAGAACGTCGTGTCCAGCGCGGGCGCGCGGCACCGCTCGAACCGCACCGAGCTGATCGAGCTGATCCGCGGTGCCGGTCGCATCCCGGCGCAACGCGACACCCTCTACAACCACCTCGTCGTGCACACCGACCCCAAGGACGACCCGGTCGATCAGCGGGTGCACTCGCACTTCAGCTCGACCGTGATCCCGATGGCCGCCCCGACGGCTCGGGTCGCCGAGGCTGTTGCGACCGGCTGATCTACCCGCTGCTCAGGCCGGTGACAACGGCACGAGACCTTCGACTCAGCCCACGCCGGGGAGCGCGCAGGAGTCGTAACTGACGCTCGAGCTGCGAATGTCGACGTAGGTGGCGCCGTTCGCGTCCGCCTGTTGCTTCATCACCGAGCTGGGTTCGTCGATCTTGGCCCGGACGTAGGTCGCGTCGCCGCTCCACAGCGGCGAGTGGTGCCCCGCCGGGCGGCGGTTCATCAGCTCACCAGATATTCTCGCGATCGTGTCTCTCACGGTCGCGGTGCCCTTCGGGGTGGCCTCTGCCGTCGTGTACGGCGTGTCCATCGTTGTCCAGCACCGGGTGGCGCAGGCCGAGGCCGACACCGAGGGTGAGAGCGCGGCGGGACTGCTCCGCCTGGTGAAGCACCCGACTTTCCTGCTGGCCATCGCCGGGGACTTCATCGGCTTCCTGCTCCAGGTCGTGGCGCTGTCCACCGGTCCGGTAGTGGTGATTCAGCCGCTCGTCGTGCTCATGCTTCCGGTATCGCTGGCCTTCGGCTCCTTCACCGGGGGACGCCGGCCCAAGATGGGTGACTACCTCGGCGTGCTGGCCGTGCTTGGTGGTCTGGCGACCTTCTTGGCCCTCATCGGAGTTCCGCACGACGGGCACGTTCCTCATCCGCGCTTCCTCGTCATGACCGTGCTCGGTGTTCTGCTGTTGGTTGTGCTGTTGGCGCTATTGGCCCGCGGACGGAACCGGGTTATCCGTGGCGCGGTCTACGGCGGGGTGGCCGGGGCGTGTTTCGGGACCCTCGCCGTCCTCGTTGACGCAGCGTCCGAGCGGTTCTCGCAGCGCGGACTCGAGGGGCTGCTCAACAGCCCGCGCGGGCTCGTTCCGCTCGTCGGCATGCTGCTCGTGGGGACGATGGGCATGATCTTGACCCAGCTGTCGTTCCAGGTCGGTGCGCTCGGCGCGACCCTGCCCGCCAATCTCGCCGTCGATCCGCTCATGGCCGTGCTGCTGGGAGCGCTGGTGCTGCGCGAGCACATCCCGTTCGACGCCGTTCACCTCGTGCTCTACGTGCTGTGCCTGGTCGCTGCACTTGCCGGCGCGATCCGGCTCGCGAATCCGGCTAACGGGCCGAACGAGCCCGACGCGGTCACCGAGGCCGAGCACGTCGAGCCAGTGCAGGAACACAGATGACGGAGAACGCGTGACCCGAGCGACGCTCACGAAACGGCCCGACCAGGTCGCGGAGATGTTCGACGGTGTGGCACGCCGCTACGACATCACCAACACCGTGCTCTCCTTCGGTCAGGATCGGCGGTGGCGTCGACGTACCCGACAGTGTCTAGAACTGGGGCCGGGGCAGATCGCGCTAGATCTCGCGGCCGGCACCGGGGTGTCAACGGTAGAACTCACGCGCGGCGGAGCGTCGGCCGTGGCCTGCGACTTCTCCCTCGGGATGCTGCGTGCCGGGCGGGCGCGCAAGCGGCGTCGTAAGGCGGTTCCGTTCGTGGCCGGTGACGCCACGAACCTCCCGTTCGCCGACAGCAGCTTCGACGCGGTGGTCATCAGCTTCGGCCTGCGCAACGTCTCCGACGTGCCTCGTGCGTTGCGCGAGATGGCGCGGGTGGTCCGGCCCGGCGGGCGACTGGTCGTATGCGAGTTCAGCCGACCGACGTGGCGGCCGTTCCGCGTGGTGTACCTCAACTACCTCATGCGAGCGCTGCCGTGGGTGGCCCGCCGGGTGTCGTCCAACTCCGACGCCTACGTCTACCTGGCCGAATCGATCCGAGCCTGGCCTGCGCAGGACGCCCTCGCGGCCACGGTCGCGGCCAACGGCTGGGGCGACGTACGCTTCCGCAATCTCACCGGCGGGATCGTCGCGCTGCACATGGCGAAACGGGTGGATAGTTAGCCGGGCCAATGCCAGGGGTAATCGTCCCGATGAGGCCCGCGTCGGAGCTTCCCGGCGCGGTCGAGCACAAGATGGAGGACGTGCCATGAGCATGGACGACAAAGACATCACGACCGGTGACGGCGGCGCGGACGGCGGTGCCGGTAGTGACGACGGTGCCGACGGCGGCGCGGATGGCGGTGCGCAGGCGGACGGCGGTTCCGACGGCGGCGCCGATGGCGCGGCGAAGTCCGGCTCTGAAGGCCCGGCCGACAGCGGTGACGCAGGCGCCGATGGCGCGGCGACGCCCGGCGCGGAAGGTCCGGCAGACAGCTGAGCAAGACCAACGCTGACCTCAGTGGTGCGGCGGACTCCGCGCTCGCGCGCTGCGTCTCCCGCACCACTGACGTCTTCGCCGAACAGAATTGGGGTCGCGAGCCTCTTCTGAGCCGGTCAACAGACCTACCCAGAAGTTTCGAAGACCTGCTCGATGCGGCTGGTGTCGACACGCTCGTATCCGAGCGAGGCCTGCGCACCCCCTTCCTGCGGATGGCCAAAGAGGGCGACGTGCTCCCCGCGAGCCGGTTCAGCCGGAGCGGAGGAGCAGGCGCGACGATCGCTGACCAGGCGGCCGACGACAAGATCCTTGCCGAGCTGAGCGCCGGCGCCACCCTCGTCCTGCAGGCCCTGCACCGCAGCTGGCCCCCGCTCGTCGAGTTCGGCTCCCGGTTGGCGGCAGAGGTGGGCCACCCGGTGCAGATAAACGCCTACATCACCCCACCGCAGAATCAAGGCTTCGCGCCGCACTACGACGTCCATGACGTGTTCGTCCTGCAGGTCGCCGGTCGCAAACGTTGGGTGATCCACGAACCCGTCGTTGAGGCACCGCTGGACAATCAGCCCTGGGACCAGCGCAAGGGTCTTGTCGACGCGCGCGCGGCCGAGACGCCGCTCATAGACACGGTGTTGGAGCCCGGTGATTGCCTGTACCTGCCGCGCGGCACCATTCACGCGGCCAGCGCTCTGGGCGAGACGTCCATCCACCTGACCGTCGGCGTGCATCCGTTGACGCGCTATCTGCTGGTTCGGCATCTGCTCGAAGCGGTGCAGGACGACGCCGGCTTGCGTGCCGCGCTGCCGATGGGCGTCGATCTGGGCGACCCGGATGTTCTCGCGCCCGAACTGGCCAGGACCATCGAGTTGCTGCATGCCCGACTGGACGCGTGTGCTGTCAACGACGCGGCCACGTATGTCTCGACCGACCTGATGCGCCGGACCCGGCCGGTCCCCTTAGGCCCCTTGGCGCAGCTGGCCGCCGCAGCGGACCTCGATCCGGACACCGTGCTGCGGCTGCGTCCAGGACTGCGCGTGCGCCACGAGACCGACGCCACCGGCGTTTCGTTGGTCCTGCTCGACCGAAGCGTCACCCTGCCGGCCGTCGCCGCCGAGGCGGTCAAGACGATCCTCACCGGACAGAACGTCACTCCGGGTCGCCTGCCGGGTCTGGACGCGGACGACCAGCTGACGGTGTCCCGGCGCCTGATGCGTGAAGGTATTCTCGTGTGCGTCCGGACGGCCTGAGCGAACAGTGGACGCCGCAGCGCGCCGCCACCGGCCGCCCCACCCGCGTGAGTCAACAGAACGCTGCGCCCTCGAGGCCCAACTACGCGGCGACACCATGCTCGGAACCGCGTTCCCCGCAGAACGCGTCCTGCTCGTGGAACAACCCGGCCCCTGGGGCCGTCGTGGCCTGGCCGACTCTCGGTTCGATCCGCGCGTCGCCGGCGAACTGGAAACCGTTGCCCGACGAGCGGCGGTTCGCGTACAGGCCATCCGGCGGCCGGGCCGCACGCCACCGAACCGGACTCGTCGATGGGCGTTTGCCGATACCCGGGACGGGGTGGAATCGCTCACCTGGGGGACCTACCGGGAAGACAGCGAACTGCTCGATCTGTCCTTCGACGGCCCGCACGGGACAGCCGATCACCATCCGCTGTATCTGGTCTGCGCGCACAGTAAGCACGACACGTGCTGCGCCCTCCGCGGGCGACCGGTAGCCGCGGCCATCGAGGCCGAACGACCCGGGCGGGTCTGGGAGACCTCACATCTCGGGGGCGATCGGTTCGCCGCGAACGTGCTCGTCCTCCCGGTCGGCCTCCAGTACGGTCGGGTGCTTCCGTTCGCAGCGCCGGAGTTCGTTGCGGCCGCCGACGCCGGCGAGGTCATCGGCGCGCTCCTACGTGGGCGGGTCGGTCTTGCGCCTGCCAGTCAGGCAGCGGTAGCGCACGCTCACGAACAATTAGGCCTACGACGTCGACAGGATGTCCGCGTGCTCTCCGCCGCCCCGGTGGTTGATGGAATCGCGATCGTGCACCTCGCCAGCCCGCACGGTGAGCTTCGCGTCACCGTCCAGGTCGACCGCAAGACGGTGCAAGGGCTGACGTGCGCCAACCGAGGTACCGGCAGTTACCTCGCCTACCGTCCGACCCTCATCGAAAACCTGTCAGACAGGGTCTGACGGGAACTGACGCATCGTTGGTCATTCTGAGGCGTGCTCGGAGACCCTCTTGTAGGACCGGGTGATCTCGGCCTCGGCGTCGGCGCGGCCGACCCAATTCGCGCCCTCGACGCTTTTGCCGGGTTCGAGCTCCTTGTAGACCTCGAAGAAGTGCTGGATCTCCAGCCGGTCGAACTTCGGTACATGGTGAATGTCGCGCAGGTGCTCCAGCCGCGGGTCGGAGACCGGGACCGCGAGCACCTTGTCGTCGCCGCCCTTCTCGTCGGTCATTCGAAACATGCCGATCGCGCGGCAACGGACCAGGACTCCAGGGAACAAGGGGTCACCGTGGACGATCACGAGCACGTCCAGCGGGTCGCCGTCCTCACCGAGGGTGTCCTCGATGAACCCGTAGTCGGCCGGGTACTGCGTCGAGGTGAACAGAGTTCGGTCCAGGCGCATGCGGCCGGACTCATGGTCGACCTCGTACTTGTTGCGGCTCCCCCGGGGGATCTCGATCAAGACGTCGAATTCCACTGCCGTGGCTCCTTCGAAGACGAATATGGCTGGTCGGGCGACCCTCAGGGTCGACCCACGCAGCTGACCTGCCTAGTCTGGCCCATCGTGAGCATGTCGCGCGCACGGACCTCGGGCCTGCTGGTCGTCGTCGTGCTCGCCATGACCGCAGCTGCGCTGGGCGGCTACGCCGGCGCCCGCAGCGTCCACTCGACCCGACCGGCCCCGACACCGTCGGCGATGCCGACGCCGGCCGCGCTCCAGAACGCAGCGCGAGCACCGGTGGATCCCGGGAATCCGTCGGCAATCCCGGACCGTCCGGCGGCGGTCGTCTCGGCGCTCACGCCCGGGCTGGCGGCCGACGCACTCGGACCCAGTGTGCGGGTTCGAGTGGTGGACATCGAGTCCGGAATTGTCCTGATCGATCGGGGCGGCTCGACGCCCACAGCGCCTGCGTCCACCGCGAAACTGCTGACGGCAGCCGCAGTACTTACCGTGCACCGACCGACGGACCGAATCGCGACGTCCCTGGTGACCGACGGCAGCGGAACGCTCGTGCTCGTCGGCGGGGGCGACCCCACGCTGAGCGCGGCACCGACGGGTACTGCCGCCCGGTACGACGGCGCCGCACGACTGTCTGATCTCGCCCGTCAGGTCCGGGAATCGAAGGTGCCGATACGTCGCATCGTCGTGGACGACGCCGCGTTCGCCGGTCCTGCGGTATCCCCCGACTGGGCCGATGAGGATGTGCCCAGCAGCTACGGGGCCGCCATCACCGCGGTGATGACCGACGGCGGACGGACGCTTCCCGACGACGAGATCCGCAGTGCCACGCCAGACCTCGACGCCGGTCGTTCCTTGGCCAGACTGCTCGGCCGCACGAACCTGTCCGTAACCCGAGGACGGGTCACAAAGAGTGAGACCCGCGTCGTGGCAACGGTCAGATCCGCGCAGATCAGCACCCTCGTCGCGCAGATGTTGCAGGAATCGGACAACGTCATTGCTGAGTGTCTGGCTCGGCAGGTGGCGCTGGCCAGGGGCGTCGCGGCCACTTTCGTGGGGTCGGCGAAGGCGATTCGGGCCACGGTCGCCGGCCTGGGTGTGGATCCGGGAGGGCAGCTCGTGGACGGCAGCGGGTTGGCCGCCCGCGACCGGGTGAGCCCCGCGACGCTGGTCGCCGTGCTCCGGCTGGCCGCAGTCGGGACACGAGCCGGACTACGGGCCGTGATCTCGGGTCTCCCGGTGGCGGGCTGGTCCGGCACGCTGGCCGACCGCTTCGTCTCCGGGCGCAGCCGTACCGGTGCTGGGGTGGTCCGGGCCAAAACCGGGACCCTGACCGGGGTTTCGACGTTGGCCGGCCTCGTGCACGACATGGACGGCCGGCTGCTGGGATTCGCCCTCGTCGCCGATCGCGCGCCGGCCACGACACCGGCCGAGACGGCGTTGGATTCGGTCGTGAGCAGGCTGAGCGACTGCGGCTGCCGGTGACCTGGGATCGGCCTGCGCGTCCAGTTGCCGTCGAGGGGCGAAGCGAGGTTGCCGGTCGGGCCAGGTGCCGATGAGTAGCGTGTACCCATGGGTTCCCTCATCGACTGGGACGTGGCCGCGAGAGCGGCCAAACGATTCAGCCCGGCGTCGCCCGGTGCCTCGCGCCGGGAGGCCGACGACGTCGTGGGCGAGCTCTACCGCGCGACGGCGACGGCGGCCGACCATGTCGCCGAGCTGACCGGCCTCGTTGAACCACCCGTCACCGCGGTGACCCGCGTCATCGACCGGGCCGCCTGGATCGACGCCAACGCGGGCGGGATGCAAACGGTGATGGCCCCGATCGTCGAGCGGCTCACCGAGGACAACCCGGTCGGCAAGGTCGCCGAACGGGTTGGGGGCCGGCTGACCGGGGTGCAGGTCGGCGTCATCCTGGGCTTCCTGTCCGGCAAGGTGCTGGGGCAATTCGAGTTCTTCGACCGGCCGGGCGGCCAGTTGCTCCTGGTGGCGCCCAACATGATCGCCGTCGAGCGGCAGTTGAAGGTCGACCCGCACGACTTCCGGCTCTGGGTGTGCCTGCACGAGGTCACCCACCGGGTGCAGTTCACCGCGGTCCCGTGGCTACGCCAGCACATGCTCGATGAGGTCGACGCGCTCAGCGGCACGATCGAGACCGACCCGGCCGAGCTGCGCAGGCGGCTGTCCGGCGCCGTGGGCGAGCTGGTCAAGGTGGTGCGCGGGCAGGGGACCGGCGCCGGTCTGTTGACCGTGCTCGCCACCCCGGAGCAACGCGAGGTACTGGAACGGGTCACCGCCTTCATGTCTCTGGTCGAAGGCCACGCCGAGTGGGTCATGAACGCGGTGTCGCCCACCGTGATCCCCAGCCAGAAGGTCATCGAGAACCGATTCGCCTCGCGCCGAAAACGCGGCGGGAACCCGCTGGACCGAATGCTGCGCCGGGTGCTCGGCATGGAGGCCAAGACGCGGCAGTACGTCGACGGGTCCGCGTTCGTCCGCTCGATCATCGATCGGATCGGCGTCGAGGACTTCAACGCAATCTGGACCTCCCGGGAGACCCTGCCCACCAAGGCCGAGATCGCCGATCCGCAGCTGTGGATCGCGCGCGTCCACGCCTGAGCTTCGCGCTGTGGGACCTTCGCCCGCAGTTGCCGAAATTCGCCGCGCGGTGCGAGTCGCGTTGGTCGGTGGCACCGGACCGGTTCTGGTGGCCTGCTCCGGCGGCGCGGATTCGGTAGCGCTCGCCGCCGCGACGATCTTCGAGGCCGAGCAGGCCGGCGTCAGTGCGGGCCTCGTGACGGTGGACCACGCACTGCAAGCCGGCTCGCAGGACCAGGCGCGACGCGTGGCCGGACTCGGCTACGAGCTCGGGTTCGACCCGGTGCAGGTCATCCGGGTCGATGTGGGGTCAGGCGGCGGGCCCGAGGCCGCAGCGCGGGAGGCCCGGTACGCGGCCCTCGACGCCACCGCGCTCGCGCTCGACGCACGGCTGCTGCTCGGCCACACCCTCGACGACCAGGCCGAGACGGTGCTGCTGGGCCTCGGCCGCGGTTCCGGCCCACGGTCACTCGCCGGAATGCGGGCCGTGGACGGCCGTCGATTGCGACCGCTGCTCGCGGTGCGTCGCGACATCACGGTGGCCGCCTGTGCGGCCCTCGGCTTGCCGGTGTGGGACGACCCACACAACCGGGACCCGCGTTTCCAACGGGTGCGGCTGCGCCGCGAGGTCCTACCGCTGCTCGAGGACGTCTTGCAGGGCGGCGTGGGTGCCGCGCTCGCCCGCACCGCCGACCTCCTCCGCCACGACCTCGACGCATTGGACGTCTGGGCCGAGCGGGCGCTGCGCACCGCGACCACTGCGCCGGTGCAGCACCTGCCCGGTGACGCCCACCAATCGACGTTGGAGGTGATGGCCCTGGCGGCTTTGCCGACCGCGGTGCGTACCCGCGTCCTGCGGATGTGGATTGCCAATCGCGTCACTACGCCGCTGTCGGCCGAGCGCACCGCCGCGGTGGACGAACTGGTGACGGGCTGGCGGGGTCAGGGCCGCATCGACCTCCCGGGTGGCGTCGGGGTGGCCCGGACATCTGGGAGACTGGAACTCGTGACACACCCGCGGGACGCGCGCGCATGAACGAACTCGACGCAGACATCGACGAACAGCTGTACTCAGCGGACCAGATCCGCGAGCGGATCTCCGAGCTGGCGATGCAGATCGACGCCGACTACGCCGACCGCGAGCCCATTCTGGTCGGGGTGCTCAAGGGCGCGGCGATGTTCATGTCCGACCTTGCGCGTGCCATGGACCGCCCGAGCACGATGGAGTTCATGGCCGTCAGCTCCTACGGCAGCGGAACCCAGAGCAGCGGAGTCGTCCGGATCCTCAAGGATCTGGACCGGGACATCGCCGGACGCGACGTGCTCATCGTCGAGGACATCATCGATTCCGGGCTGACCCTGTCGTGGCTGCTGAAGAACCTCAAGAGCCGTAGCCCTGCCTCGATCTCTATCGTGACGCTGCTGCGCAAGCCAGAGGCGGTGAAGGTGCACATCGACGTTGCCTACGTCGGCTTTGACATCGCGAACGAGTTCGTCGTCGGGTACGGCCTGGATTACGCCGAGCGGTACCGCGGCCTGTCCTACATCGGCCGCCTCAAGCCCGCCGTATACGGGGGTTGAGCGCGCTGTCGTCGACGGTCGACGTGTACGGTCGAACACGCGTCCGGGTGCTTCGCCCGGCGCCTTATGTATCGTCGCACACCCTCCAGCAGCGGGAAGGAACGCGAGCGGACGCCCGTTCGTGATATCGATATGAATCGCAGGCGCATTCTTCGGTCCTGGTGGCTGTGGGCCGGGTTGGTCCTGTTCGCCCTTCTCATTTTGCCCAACGTGTTGTCCAGCGGCAGCGGCTATCACGGGGTCAGCACCTCCGACGCCCTCGCGCAGGTCACGTCAGGTCACGTGAAAAAGGCCGTGATCGACGACAAGGAACAGACCCTCCAGCTCGATCTGAAGGACAAGTTCGAGGGCAAGTACGCCAAAATCCAGACGCAGTACCCGTCGAGGTCCGCGAACAGCATCTTCAGCACCCTGCGGGCGGAGTCGGACAAGGAAGCCAAGGCCGGCACCAAGGACGCCCTGTCGTTTCGGACCTACGTGGCCCAGGAGAACACCTGGGTCTCCCTGCTGATCAGCCTGTTGCCGATCCTGCTGATCGTCGGTGTGTTGTTCTTCGTGATGAGCCAGGTTCAGGGCGGCGGCAACCGCGTCATGAGCTTTGGCAAGAGCAAGGCCAAGCTCGTCAGCAAGGACACGCCCAAGACCACGTTCGCCGACGTGGCCGGAGCCGACGAGGCGATCGAGGAACTCGAGGAGATCAAGGAGTTCCTGGCCAGTCCGGCGAAGTTCCAGGCCCTTGGCGCGAAGATCCCCAAGGGTGTGCTGCTCTACGGCCCGCCTGGGACGGGAAAGACCCTGCTCGCGCGCGCCGTCGCCGGCGAGGCAGGGGTGCCGTTCTACTCGATCTCCGGGTCTGACTTCGTCGAGATGTTCGTCGGTGTCGGCGCCAGCCGGGTCCGTGACTTGTTCGAGCAGGCCAAGGCCAACGCACCGGCGATCATCTTCGTCGACGAGATCGACGCGGTCGGCCGACACCGTGGTGCGGGCATGGGCGGCGGCCACGACGAGCGCGAGCAGACCCTGAACCAGATGTTGGTCGAGATGGACGGGTTCGACGTCAAGGGCGGCGTCATCATGATCGCCGCCACCAACCGCCCCGACATCCTGGACCCCGCCCTGCTGCGTCCCGGCCGCTTCGACCGCCAGATTGCTGTCGGGCCCCCCGACGTCCTCGGCCGCGAAGCCGTGCTGAAGGTGCACGCCAAGGGCAAACCGTTCGCCGCGGACGTCGACCTGGCCGTCATCGCCCGGCGTACGCCCGGGTTCACCGGCGCCGACCTGGCCAACGTCATCAACGAGGCCGCGCTGCTCACGGCGCGAAACAACGGGCGTCTCATCACCGGCGAGGCCCTCGAGGAATCCATCGACCGGGTGATCGCCGGACCGGAACGCAAGACCCGGGCGATGAGCGACAAGGAGAAGCGGGTGACCGCCTATCACGAGGCCGGCCACGCGCTGACCGCGTGGGCGATGCCCAACCTGGACCCCGTGCACAAGGTGACGATCCTGCCGCGCGGTCGGTCGTTGGGCCACACCCTCGTCCTGCCGCTCGAGGACCGTTACACCCAGACGCGCGCGGAGATCCTCGACCAACTTGTCTACGCCCTCGGCGGCCGGGCGGCCGAGGAACTCGTCTTCCACGAGCCCACGACCGGCGCGTCCAACGACATCGAGAAGGCGACGAAGCTGGCTCGCGCGATGGTCACCGAGTACGGCATGAGCACGAAGTTGGGTGCGGTCAAGTACGGCACCGGTGACGCTGAGCCGTTCATGGGCCGTGACTACGGCAACCAGCGTGACTATTCCGAGGACATCGCAGCCGACATCGACGCCGAGGTCCGGGACATCATCGAAGCCGCGCACGACGAGGCCTGGGAGATCCTGCAGCAGTACCGCGACGCCCTCGACGCCATGGTGCTCGAGCTCGTGGAGAAGGAGACGCTCACCAAGGTCGACCTCGAGCGCATTCTCGAATCGGTCCACAAACGCCCGCCGCACAGCACCTTCAGTGCCTTCGGCAAGCGAACCCCCAGCGACCGACCGCCGATCGACATCCCGCCTTCGCTGCGCAAACCTTCGCCGAACGGGGCGCACAGTGCATCGAACAACGGCGCGCACAACGGCAGCGGGTCGAATGGGTCCGAGGACAAGGCCATGCCCGGCGTGACACCCGACGTCAATTCTCCGCAGGCGCCGAACTCGCACCCGGGTGGGTATTTCGGGCCGCCGACCGGAGAATCGCAGCCGTCACAGCCCTATGGCGGTTACCCGCCGCCAGGCGGGCAGTCCTACGACAACCCGACCGGGAGCGGTAGTTGAGCGAACCGTTCGGGGCTGGCATGGACCTGCCGCGCGCCGAGGCTGCTGTTCGCGAGCTGCTGATCGCGATCGGTGAGGACCCCGGCCGCGACGGCCTGCGCCGCACCCCGGAACGGGTCGCCAGGGCCTACGCCGAGGTGTTCGGAGGACTACACGTCAGGCCCGACGATGTGCTCGAAACGACTTTCGACGAGAATCACGACGAGCTGATTCTGATCAAGGACATCCCGATGTTCTCAACCTGCGAGCACCACCTCGTCCCATGGCACGGGACCGCAGCGGTCGGCTACATCCCGGGCGAGGACGGTC
>JBDTFN010000094.1:0-13151 GCA_039937915.1 Jatrophihabitans sp.
AGGGTGATGTCGCCGCGGCCGACGAGCGCCTCGGTGTAAAGCTTGCGGACGCTGCGCTTGCTGTCGATGATGTCGTACATCATCGGCTGGGTGAACGACGGATTGTCGGCCTCGTTGTGGCCACGGCGCCGATAGCAGACCATGTCGATGACGACGTCCTTGCCGAATTCGCGCCGATACTCGACCGCGAGTTCAGCGACCCGCACGCAGGCTTCGGGGTCATCGCCGTTCACATGGAAGATCGGCGCAGAGATCATCCGCGCGATGTCGGTGCAGTACAGCGAGGAGCGCGACGACGACGGCGAGGTCGTGAAGCCCACCTGGTTGTTGACGATCACGTGGACGGTGCCGCCGGTGCGGTACCCGCGCAACTGCGACAGGTTCAGAGTCTCGGCGACGACGCCCTGCCCGGCGAACGCGGCGTCACCGTGCATCAGGACCGGAAGGACCGAGTAGGCCTCCACACCCTTGTTCAGCGAATCCTGTTTGCCTCGCACGATGCCCTCGAGCACCGGATCGACGGCCTCGAGGTGGGAGGGGTTCGCGGTGAGGGTCACGGCGATCGGATTGCCGTTCGGCGAGGTGAAGGTGCCATCGGCGCCGAGGTGGTACTTGACGTCGCCGGAGCCCTGGGCGGTCCCGGGGTCGATGTTGCCCTCGAACTCGTTGAAGATCTTCGCGTACGGCTTTCCGACGATGTTGGCAAGTACGTTGAGCCGACCGCGGTGCGGCATGCCGATGACGACCTCGTCCAGGCGCTGGTCGGCGGCCTCGGCCAGCACGGCGTCCAACAGGGCGATGACGGTCTCCGCGCCCTCGAGGCTGAAGCGCTTCTGCCCGACGTACTTCGTTTGCAGGAAGGTCTCGAACGCTTCGGCCACGTTGAGCCGACCCAGGATGTGCAACTGCGCGTCACGGTCGGGTTGGGCGTGGCTGACCTCGATGCGCTCCTGCAGCCACGCGCGCTGCTCGGGATCGGTGATGTGCATGTACTCGACGCCGACCCGACGGCAGTAGGCGTCGCGCAGCACCCCGAGGATCTCGCGCAGCTTCATCAGCTTCTTGCCGGCGAACCCATCGACCGGGAACTCGCGGTCGAGGTCCCACAGCGTCAGACCATGCTTGGCGATGTCGAGATCCGGGTGACTGCGCACCGTGTACTCGAGTGGATCGGTGTCGGCCATCAGGTGGCCGTTGGTGCGGTAGGCGTTGATCAGTTCGATGACGCGGGCGTTCTTGCCGATCTGCCCCTCGTGGGTGAAGTCGCGATCGACGAGCCAGCGCACCGGCTCGTAGGGGATCTTCAGCGCGGCGAAGATCTCGTCGTAGAACTCGTCGGAGAGCAGCAGTTGGTGCACGACCTTGAGAAATTCGCCCGACTGCGCGCCCTGGATGATGCGGTGGTCGTAGGTGGAGGTCAATGTCATGATCCGGCTGATCGCTCGGTCGACCAGTTGGGCGGGGTTCATTCCGCTGAACTCGGCCGGGTAGTCCATTGCGCCGACGCCGACGATCGTGCCCTGACCCTGCATCAGGCGCGGCACCGAGTGGTTCGTACCGATCGTTCCCGGGTTGGTGAGGCTGATCGTGGTCCCGGCGAAGTCGTCGGCGGTCAGCTTGCCGTTGCGCGCCCGCCGGATGATGTCCTCGTAGGCGCTCAGGAAGGTCGCGAAGCCCAGCGTCTCGGCGCTCTTGATGGACGCCACGACGAGCGAGCGCGAGTCGTTCTTGCCGACCAGATCGATGGCGATCCCGAAGTTCACGTGCTCGGGCGTGATCATCGCGGGCTTGCCGTCGACCTCGGCGAAGTAGTTGTTCATCTCCGGGTGGACGCGCAGGGCCTTGAGCACCGCGTACCCGATGAGGTGGGTGAAGCTGACCTTGCCGCCCCGTGCACGCCGCAGATGGTTGTTGATCACTACCCGGTTGTCGAACAGCAGCTTGGCGGGCACGGCTCGCACACTGGTCGCGGTCGGGACCTGTAGCGATTGCTCCATGTTGGCGACCACGCGCGCGGCCGCGCCACGCAGCGGGTTGGTGCCCGCGTTGGCCGAGATGGGCGACTTCGGCTTCGCAGGAGTCGCAGGAGGGGCGTTCTCGGCGGCCGGCGCCTCGGCCGGAGTACCTTCCGCAGGCCGCGCCGCGGGCGTCGTCCGGGTCTGGACCGACGCAGGCTTGCGCGACGCGTCGGCGGGGTCGGGCTCAGGGGCGGTGTCGGTCGATGCCGGCGCCTCGGATTCCGCCGGCGCCTCGGGCTTTGGGGTGGCGTCGGGCTCCGGGGTGGCGTCGGGATGCGTCTCGGACTCCTCGGACGGGTCGTCGTCGCGATCGGCGGCCGAGGACCTGCCGTTGCTCGATGCCGCGTCGCCCGCGCGGTAGTCGGCGAAGAAGTCGTGCCAGGCGGCGTCCACGCTGTCCGGATCGGACTGGTAGCGCTCGTACATGTCCTCGACCAACCACTCGTTGGCGCCGAAGCCGCCATGGGGAGTCGTTGATTCGCCGGGTGCTTCGCTCGACCTGTCCGTCGTCGCCACTGTTCGGGCCGTCCTCGCGTGTCTCGTCAGTGTGTCGGCGACGTGCGCCGAACTGCATGGGCGACATTACGCGCCACGGCTGGGCTCGGCATGTGGGCACGCGCGCGTGCCTCGATCAGGTGATGTCGCGGTTCATCGTGACTGCCGCCCCGGCGATTGCGGGGATGACCGCCCACAACAGCAGGACGAGGACGCCGGCTCCGGTCGCCACGAGGTGCACGTTGTCGACGACCTGTGTCGACCCGGTGGTGTGCATGATCGCCTGGAGCCCACCGTTCGGGGTGTACGGCCACGCGTTCCGCACCCCGGGGATGATCAGGATGATGTTCTGCACCACCAGTAGGAACACGATGCCGACGACGACGGCGACGATCTGGTTGCGCAGCAGCGCCCCCACGCCGAGACCGATGATGCCGAAGAGCACGACCACGCCGAAGACGCCAAGCAGGGCGTGCTGCACCTCGCCGTTGCCGAGATCGACGCTGACGTTCTTCGACGACAGCCACGGCACCGCTACCGCGAGCTCGACCAGGATCGCCACGAGAGCGAATAAGACGGCCACGATCGAGTAGGCGATCAGCTTCGCTGAGATGATGCTCCACCGCGACGGGGTCTGCAGGACGGTCGGCGTGATCGTCTCGTACCGGTACTCGGTCGTCACGGCGAGTACGCCGAGCACGAACACGAAGATATAGCCGGGTGCCGTGACGTAGGAGCCGAGCAGGTCCGGAACCTTGTCGGCGCTGCGGACTCCGTCGCTCGGGGCGATGCCACCGACCATCAGCAGCGCGCTCAGGGCGATGGTGCCGACGAGCAGCCAGAACCAGACCTGGGTGGTGCGCAGCTTGAGGAATTCACCGCGGACGAGCCGGATCATGTCTGGACTCCTGAGGTCAGCTGGAAGAACAGATCCTCGAGCCCGGATCGTTCATCGTGCAGTTCGTGTAGTTCGATCCCCTCGGTGAAGGCGACGTGCCCGACCTGCGCCGCGCTGAGCCCGCGCACCTCCAGCAGCTGTTCCTCGCGGCGCTGGACCTGGGCCTGCTGGCCGACGAGTGCCGACTGGAGTTGCTCGGCACCCGGGCTGCGTACGACGACGCGGTCGGTGCCTGCGGTGAGTTCCTCCAGGGAGCCCTGCCGGACGAGCCGGCCCTTGTTGAGGATGACCACCCGGTCGGCGACCTCCTGGACCTCGTTGAGTTGATGACTCGAGATCAGGACCGTCCGCCCCTCGCCGGCGAGATGGCGCAGCAGCCCGCGCAGCCAGCGGATGCCCTCGGGGTCCAGACCGTTGGCCGGTTCGTCGAGGATCAGGACCGCGGGGTCCCCGAGCAGGGCCTGGGCCAGGCCGAGTCGCTGTCGCATGCCCATCGAGTACCCGCGGACCTTGCGACGGGCGGCGTCGTACAGGCCGACCAGGTCGAGGACCTCGTCGGCGCGGTTGTCGGGGATCCCGGCCACGGTGCACAGGATGCGCAGGTGGTTGCGAGCGGTGCGGGCCGGATGGAAGGACGACGCCTCCAGCGCCGCGCCGACCGTCCGCGAGGGGTTGGCCAGTTGCTTGTACGGCTGCCCGCCGACGGTCGAGTGGCCTGACGTCGGACTGACAAGACCGAGCACCATCCGCAGCGTCGTCGTCTTGCCGGCGCCATTGGGTCCGAGGAAGCCAGTGACCGAACCGGGTTCGACGGTGAAGCTGAGCTGGTCGACGGCGCGAATGTTGGCGCCGAAGTCCTTCGTCAACCCCTCGACGACGATGCGTCCGCTGACAGGAGCAGCCGCGTGGGCGGTCTGCGGGGGAGCCGTCATGGGCTCATTGCATCATGATCGGCACAGATTCTGCCGACGACGGTCCGTGAGCAGCGGGTCGAGTGCCGCGCGGTGCGGTCATCCGCCACGACAAGATGTTCGCCACCGAGCACAGTGGGCCGGACGAAGGCCCCGCAACGCTCGCCCGGTTCACGCTGGACCTCGCGGCCGACAAGGCACGGGAGGAGCGCTTCGACGAACAGAGCCAGGAGTTCCCGCGCATCGACGAGCGGCTCACCGGCCGCCGGCACCGCTTCGGCTACGCGGTCGGGTTTCCCGCCGGCGGCCTCGGGGATGCGGTGCTCAAGCACGATCTCGCCGCAGGAACGACCGCCCGACGGGAGCTGGGGACCGGGCGTGAGGCGAGTGAGTTCTGTTTCGTTGCCTTCGGCGACAGCGCAGCAGAGGACGACGGCGTCCTGCTCGGCTACGTCTATGACCGCAACGCCTGCCGCACCGACCTGGTGCTACTCGACGCCGGGACGCTGGAGGACGTCGGCGCGGTCCACCTACCCGCCCGGGTACCCAGCGGCTTCCACGGCAATTGGGCCCCTTCGGGCTGAGGACCTATCGCGCGGGGTACCTCGCGTCCAACGCCAGATTCAGCTCGACCACGTTCACCGTCGGTTCGCCGAAGAAGCCGAGTAACCGGCCACTCGTAGCGTCCTTCACCAGCTTCTCGACCTGCGCGATGCTGGTTCCACGGACCTCGGCCACCCGCCGGACCTGGATCTGCGCGTACGCAGGGCTGATGTGCGGGTCCAGCCCGGAGCCCGAGGCGGTCACCGCGTCCGGGGGCACCGCCGACTTCGCCGGTGCGTCGCCGCGTACGAGCACGAGACGACCAGTACCCAGGTCGACTCCCTTGCCGGCGCAGGTCACCGTGACCCCGCGATAGGTGTCGATGAACGGGGTCGCCGGACACGGTTGGTTGGCACTGACCACCGAGGTCACCGGTCCGCGGTAACCGGGCTCGGCGTGAAACACCCGCAGTACCGCGCCGACGCCGTCGGACGTGCAGTAGGGCCGTGCGCCGTCGACGCCTTCCAGGCGCCCGATCTGCCGGCTGCGTGTGCAGACCGTCGTCAACAGGCTGGGAGCACCCGGCGCGTCCTGGACCGACTCAGGGCCGAGATTGCTCGCGCCGCTCGTGGTCGGGTCGTAGTTCGATGCGGATGGGCGACTCTGGAAATACTGGCGCAGCGGCCTGCCCGACTTATCGGTGAACGACTGCCCGAGCAGGGCCGATCCGATCACCTTGCCGTCGCTATGGACCAGCGATCCGTCCGCACGGGATTGCAGCCCTGGAACCTGCGCTGCTGCGGTGATCACGAGTGGGTAGCCGATGCCGAGGACGACGGTGAGTGCGATCAGCACCCGCAGCGCGGCGACGATCTGACGTGCGTAGTTCTTCACGATGATCAACCGATCCCTGGGATGAATTGGACGGCGAGATCGATGAGCTTGATCCCGAGGAACGGCACGACGATCCCGCCGGCGCCGTAGACGAGCAGGTTGCGGCGCAGCATCGCGCTCGCGCTGGCCGGCGTGTAGCGCACACCGCGCAACGCGAGCGGGATGAGCGCGACGATGACCAGGGCGTTGAAGATGACCGCGGACAGGATGGCCGACTCCGGCGAGTGCAGTCGCATCACGTTGAGGGAGTCGAGCCCGGGGTACACGGCCGCGAACATCGCCGGGATGATCGCGAAGTACTTCGCGACGTCGTTGGCGATCGAGAAGGTGGTCAGCGAACCGCGGGTGATGAGCAGCTGTTTGCCGATCTCGACGATCTCGATCAGCTTGGTCGGGTCGGAATCGAGGTCGACCATGTTCCCGGCCTCCTTGGCCGCCGAGGTTCCGGTGTTCATCGCGACCCCGACGTCGGCCTGCGCGAGGGCGGGCGCGTCGTTGGTGCCGTCCCCGGTCATCGCGACGAGCTTGCCGCCGGCTTGCTCGGCCTTGATCAACGCCATCTTGTCCTCGGGCGTGGCTTCGGCCAGAAAGTCGTCCACCCCGGCCTCGTCGGCTATCGCCTTCGCCGTAAGCGGATTGTCGCCGGTGATCATGACGGTCCGGATGCCCATCCGACGCAACTCCGCGAAGCGCTCGGCCATGCCGGGCTTCACGACGTCCTTGAGATGAATGACGCCCAGCACGCGGGCGGTCCCGCCGATTGACTCGGCCACCAACAGCGGCGTTCCGCCGCTGCTGGAGATCCGGTCGATCAGGCTGTCGACGTCAGCAGGGACGTCGCCGTTGAACGCGCGAACCCACTCGAGCACGGCCGACCCTGCACCTTTGCGCACCGAGCGCATTCCGCCGGCGTGCGGGATGTCGACGCCACTCATGCGGGTCTGGGCCGTGAACGGGACGAAGGTCGCGTCCGCGGGAGCGGCGCCGTCCAGACCGTGCTGGGTCCGGGCGAGCGTGACGACCGAACGGCCCTCCGGAGTCTCGTCGGCCCACGACGAGAACTGGGCTGCGCCGGCGAGCACCTCGACCGCGACGCCGCCGGCCGGGACGAACTCGGCCGCCTCCCGATTTCCGATCGTGATCGTGCCGGTCTTGTCCAGCAGCAGCGTGTTGATGTCGCCGGCTGCTTCGACCGCTCGCCCGCTCATGGCCAGCACATTGCGTTGGACGAGCCGGTCCATGCCCGCGATGCCGATCGCCGACAACAGGGCTCCGATCGTCGTCGGAATGAGGCAGACGAGCAGAGACACGATGACGATGCCGGTGATGCCGTTGGCGTCGAGCGCCGCGGTGTCGGGCAGGCCCGGCTGGTTGGCCTTGGAGAAGATTGCCAGCGGCTGCAGGGTCGCGGTCGCGAGCAGGAAGATGATGGTCTGCGAGGCGAGCAGGATGTTCAGCGCCACCTCGTTGGGCGTCTTCTGTCGGCTCGCGCCCTCGACCAGCCCGATCATCTGGTCGATGAAGCTCTGTCCTGGCTCCTGGGTGATCTCGATGACCACGCGATCGGAGAGCACGCGAGTTCCGCCGGTGACCGAGCACCGATCGCCACCGCTCTCGCGAATCACCGGTGCGCTCTCACCGGTGATCGCGCTCTCGTCGACGCTCGCGATGCCCTCGACGACGTCCCCGTCGCCGGGGACGATGTCGCCGGCCTCGCAGACCACGCGATCGCCGCGGCGCAACTCCGTCGCCGGAACCTGCTCCTCGCCGGCCGCGGTCAGGCGTCGGGCGACGGTGTCGGTCCGGGTCTTGCGCAACGCCTCGGCCTGCGCCTTCCCCCGGCCCTCGGCGACGGCCTCGGCGAGGTTGGCGAACAGCACGGTGAGCCAGAGCCAGACCACGATGAGCCAGGAGAACGTGCTCGGATCGGCGATCGCGAGGACCGTGGTGAAGGCGGCACCCACTTCGACGAGCAGGATCACCGGGTTGTGCCACAGTCCGGCCGGGTTGAGTTTCGACAACGCCCCAGGCATGGACGTCCACAGCATCTTCGGGTCGAGCAGACCCGCGGCGACGGCCATCTAGTGAAGCCCTTCTGCGAGCGGCCCGAGAGCGAGGGCCGGGAAGTAGGTAAGGGCGACGACGATGACCGTGACGCCGGTCAGCATGCCGACGAACAGCGGCCGGTGCGTGGGTAACGTCCCAGCCGATTCGGGCACGGGGGATTGTCTGGAGAACGAGCCGGCGAGCGCCAGCACGAACACGATCGGTAGGAACCGGCCGAAGAGCATCGCGATGCCGAGCGCTGTGTTGTACCACTGGGTATTGACGCTGATACCGGCGAACGCACTGCCGTTGTTGTTGGACGCGGACGTGAAGGCGTACAGCACCTCGGACAGGCCGTGCGGGCCCGAGTTGAGCATCGCGGCACGCTCGCCCGGCAGGGCCATCGCCGTCGCCGTTCCCACCAGGACGAGGGTCGGGGTCGTGAGCAGATAGAGCGACGCGAACTTCAGTTCGCGCCCGCCCAACTTCTTGCCGAGGTACTCCGGGGTGCGACCGACCATCAGACCGGCGATGAAGACGGTGATGACGGCCAGCACGAGCATCCCGTATAGACCGCTGCCGACCCCACCCGGAGCGATCTCTCCGAGCATCATGTTCACCAGCGTCATGCCGCCGCCCAGACTCGTATACGAGTCGTGAAAGCTGTCGACGGCGCCGGTCGAGGTCAGCGTCGTCGCCGTTCCGAAGATGGCGGAGTTCGGGATGCCGAACCGCAGCTCGGTACCTTCGGCGGCCGCGCCCACCGCGGTCGGGACGGCGCCGTGGTGCAGCTCCTGGAAGACCATCATCAGCACGCCACTGGTGAGAGCGATCAGCCCCATCACCGCGACGATCGCTCGACCCTGCCTGCGGTCGCCCACGATGGCGCCGAACGTGCGCGGCAGCGAGAACGGGATACAGAGGATCAGGAAGATCTCGATCCAGTTCGTCCAGGACGTCGCATTCTCGAACGGGTGGGCGGAGTTGGCGTTGTAGAAACCGCCACCGTTCGTCCCGAGTTCCTTGATGGCCTCCTGACTGGCCACCGGGCCGCCAGGGATCGTCTGCGAGCCACCGGAGACGGTCGTGACGTTCAGGTAGTGGTGGAAGTTCTGCACCAGCCCACCGGCGATCATGACGATGGCAAAGGCGGCCGCGATCGGCAGCAGCACCCGGAAGCTGACCCTGACGAGGTCCACCCAGAAGTTGCCCAGTCGGTCGGTCCGGCTCCGCGCGAACCCGCGCATGAGGGCTACGGCGACGGCGATCCCGACCGCGGCCGACACGAAGTTCTGCACCGCCAGCCCGGCCATCTGCGCGACGTAGCCCAGCGCGCTCTCACCGGAGTAGGACTGCCAGTTGGTGTTGGTGACGAAACTAACTGCGGTGTTCCAGGCTTGGGCGGGCTTCATCACCGGTACGGCGTAGGGCGACCCGAGGTTGTGCTGTATGCGTAGCAGTCCGTAGAGGAACACCACGCAGACGCCGCTGAACGCCAGAACCGAGCGCAGGTACGCGGTCCAGGTCTGGTCGGCGTCCGGATCGATTCCGCCGACCTTGTAGAGCACCCGCTCGGCGCGTGAATGTCTGGGCGACGTCAGCGATGAGGCGATGTAGTCGCCCAACGGCCGATGCACGAGGACGAGCGCGACGACGAGGCTGAGCACGAAGAGGGCACCCGCGAGCTGATCATTCATCAGAACCGCTCCGCGAACAGCAGAGCGAGCACGAGCAGGACCGCGAAAACAATCGCGAGTACGAGCCCGACTCCGTTGACGACGTTCACAGTTTTTCGGCGCCCTTCACACAGAGGGCGACGAGCGCGAACAGCGCCACCGTGAGCAGGACGAACCACACGTCTTCCACCGCGACTCCTACGCATCCGGCGGCTCGGGATCCCGATCACCACCACCGGATCGTGACGCCGTCGCTACGCGGTGCGGGACACATTCACGGATCGCTCACGCCGCGCTCCCGCGATACGGACGCGAAAGCGGGTTTGCTGGGAGTTACGTCACCGCGACGCGGGCACCGGGCGGAGCAGACTGGATCGGCGAAGGAGGTAGGCATGGGTCGCGGCACGCTGCGCATCTACCTCGGCGCTGCCCCCGGGGTCGGCAAGACGGTTGCGATGCTCGACGAGGGCCGTCGACGCCTGGCCCGCGGCACCGATGTCGTCGTGGCTTTCGCCGAGACCCACGGGCGGGAGCACACCGGCCGATGCCTCCAGGGTTTGCCGACCATCCCCCGGCGCACGGTTTCCTACCGCGGAGCTGACTTTCAGGAGATGGACCTGGCCGCCGTACTGGCCCGCGCGCCTGCGGTCGCTCTGGTCGATGAACTCGCCCACACCAACGTTCCCGGTTCCGGCCCACACGAGCGTCGCTGGCAGGACGTCCAGGCTCTGCTCGATGCGGGCATCGATGTGATCAGCACGCTCAACATCCAGCATCTCGAGTCGCTCAACGATGTCGTCGCGGCCATTACCGGCGTGCCGCAGCGCGAGACGGTGCCTGACGCGGTCGTGCGCGCTGCCGAACAGGTCGAGCTGGTCGACATGGCACCGGAGGCGCTGCGCCGGCGCATGGCCCACGGCAACATCTACAAGGCCGAGCGGGTCGACGCCGCGCTGGGCAACTACTTCCGTGTCGGAAACCTGACGGCGCTGCGCGAGCTCGCCCTGCTCTGGCTCGCCGACTCCGTCGAGGAGGGGATGCAGCGCTATCGTGCCGAGCACGGCATAACCGGGCCGTGGGAGACGAAGGAGCGTGTCGTCGTCGCGTTGACCGGTGGCCCGGAGGGCGACACGCTGATCCGCCGCGCGGCCCGGATCGCGGCCCGGACCGCCGGCGGCGAACTCCTCGCCGTGCACGTCGCCCGCAGCGACGGCCTGTCCGGCCCCGGCGTCGCGGCGTTGACGGGCCAGCGGTTGCTGGTCGAATCTCTTGGCGGCAGTTATCACTCCGTCGTCGGTGACGCGGTCGCGCCGTCGCTGCTCGACTTCGCCAAGCGTGCCGACGCGACGCAGATCGTCCTCGGCACCTCGCGCCGTGGCCGGTTCTCGACCGCGCTCGCCGGTCCCGGTACCGGTGAGACGGTGACGAGGCTGTCCGGGCCCATCGACGTCCACCTCGTTACCCACGACTACTCCGGCGGTCCGCGCCAGGTCCTCCCGCGACTCACCGGTGGCCTGACCACTCGCCGGCGGTGGGCCGGGCTCGGCGTGGCCGCTGTCCTGCTGCCGATGCTGACCCTGCTCGGGACGTCGGTCTCTGACGTGGAGTTCTCCGCCGACGTCTCGCTCTACCTGCTGGCCGTCGTCGTCACGAGCCTGATCGGCGGGTTCTACCCGGCGTTGGCCAGTGCGTTGGTGGCCAGCCTGCTGCTCAACTACTACTTCGTCGAGCCGACCCACACCTTCACGATCAATCGCCCGTCGAACGTCATCGCGGTCGTCGTCTTCCTGCTCATCGCCGTTCTCGTCTCGCAGGTCGTCGACCAGGCGGCGCGACGATCGGTGACCGCCGCCCGGGCCGCGGCGGAATCCGAGACGCTCTCGACGTTCGCGGGCAGTCTGTTGCGGGGCGAGCAGGCCTTGCCCGCCCTTCTCATCCGGGTCCGGGAGACGTTCGCCATGCAGGCGGCATCACTACTCCGCACCGATGGCCGGGACTGGACGCCGCTGGCCTCCTCCGGTGAACGCGCACCGGTGACCCCCGCGGAGAGCGACGTGTCGGTGCGGGTGGACGAGGACCTCCAACTCTGCCTGCGGGGTCATGCGCTACCGGCCGGTGACCAGCGCGTGCTATCGGCGTTCGCCGCCCACGTCGCCGTCGCGTACCGGCAGCAGCAACTCACCGCCGCGGCGCGCGCGGCCGAGCCGCTCGCCGAATCCGACCGACAGCGGACGGCTCTGCTCAACGCCGTCAGCCATGATCTGCGGACGCCGATCGCGTCGGCCAAGGCCGCCGTCTCCAGCCTGCGGGCCGCCGAGGTGTCCTGGAGCGATGATGAGCGCAATGAGCTGCTGGCCAGCACCGAGGACTCCCTCGACCGGCTCACCGATCTGGTGACGAACCTGCTCGATCTGTCCCGGCTCCAGGTCGGTTCACTGCCAGTCGTCCCGGGCATCGTCGGCGTGGACGACGTCGTGGCCCGCGCGCTCGATCACGCCGACCCCGCCGGCGTCGTGCAGGTCGACGTCCCGGCCGATCTGCCCGAGGTGCTGGCCGATGCGGGCCTGCTCGAGCGAGTGGTGGCCAACGTGGTCCAGAACGCGCTGCGGTACGCGCCCGCGGACGTGCCGGTGCGCATCACCGGCAGCGTCCACCGCGAGACGGTCGAGGTGCGGGTGATCGATCGCGGTAAAGGTTTCGATCCCGCCACGGCGGAACGGGTCTTCCTGCCGTTCCAACGTGCCGGTGACGCGCCGGTGGGTGGCGACGGCGTCGGTCTGGGGCTGGCGATCGCGCGCGGCTTCACCGAGGCCATGGGCGGCACCGTGGCGATCGAACCGACGCCCGGCGGCGGTGCCACGGTCGTCGTCACGCTGCGGGTCGCGGCGGTCTCGACGTGACCCGCGTCCTGGTCGTCGAGGACGAGCCGTCGTTGCTCCGCGCACTCGCGATGAACTTGGTGGCCAGGGGCTATGCCGTGACCGAGGCTCCGACGGCCACCAGCGCCCTCACCGCACTCGCCGAGCAGCGCCACGACGTGATCCTGCTCGACCTCGGGCTGCCGGACATGTCCGGCCTGGACGTGATCCGGGCCGTCCGCGTCTACGCGGCGACGCCGATCATCGTGCTGTCGGCACGGATCGGGAGCGCGGACAAGGTCGAGGCCCTTGACCTCGGCGCCGACGACTACGTGACCAAGCCGTTCAGCATGGACGAGTTGCTGGCGCGGCTGCGCGCCGCCAGTCGCCGCTCGACCGCGTCCGACGAAGCGGTGGCGGCGACGATCGGATCGATCCGCGTCGACCTCACAATGACGACGGCGACCGGCGACGACGGCGAGCCCGTGCACCTCACTCCGACGGAGTGGAAGATCCTCGACGTGCTGTTGCGCAACCCCGGCAAACTCGTCAGCGGCGACACGCTGCTGACCGCCGTCCGGGGGTCGCCGGACCACACCGATTCGAGTTACCTGCGCATCTACCTCGCACAGTTGCGCCGCAAGCTCGAACCCGAACCGAGCCGGCCGCGCCACCTGATCACCGAGCCGGGCATGGGCTACCGCTTCCTGCCCTGACCGCCCTGACTGCCCTGACTGCCCTGACTGCCCTGACTGCCCTGACTGCCCTGACTGCCTGCGGCCCGGAACGTTGAGCCCGCCCACCCAGAACGT
>JBDTFN010000095.1:0-3706 GCA_039937915.1 Jatrophihabitans sp.
GTGAGACCCAAGCGTTTGGCCAGCGGCATGACGGTCTCGGCCGGCCGCTTGCTGCGATCGGAGTCGGGGTTCGCGGCGATGAGGTTCCGCGGCGTCACCAGGCCGTCGCGCACCGGACCTGACGAAGGAGCGAACAGCGCGGTCAGCGCACCGGCCCGAGCCCAGCCGGTCGTGGTCAGCGACTCGCTGTCACTGTCGCCGTCCGGCCGCACGCCCCGCTGCGCGTTGGTCGGCTTCTCCGCGTGACGGATGATCATGACGACTCTTGTCGAACCGGCGGCCAGCGCAACCGACGGCTCGTGCAGTGGCGCGGTGGACCCACCGTGCGCCGACGCGCCGGAATTGTTCGAACAGCCCGCAAGGGCGACCCCGGCGACGCCGATCGAGGTGAGTATCCGGCGACGCGGCCAATCATCCATTCGCAGGACGCTACGCCGCTGCGCCTGGCAGTCCCGCCGCGCCGAACCCCTCGCTTCGACCCCCGAGCACCGCGACTAGCTCACTCGCCCAGGGAACGGCATTCGCGGGAGCGGAGTTCGCGGACGTACTCGTCGGGCGCGCCCGCGGCGTCGGCGGCGTCGGCTATCAGCCCGATCATGCGGGCCGAGGGCAGGCCGCCCTCGAAGCCGTCCAGGACGTAGAACACGGCCAGTACGTCACCGTCCAACGTGGGGACCCGTAACCGGATCTTGTTGTAGAGCCCGGTATCAGCACCCTCCCACTGGTCGAGGACGACCATGTCGTGCGGGGCGATCTCGTAGAGGGCGACGAAGACCTGCCCGTCCTTGTCGGGGACGATCGTCGGTAACGCCCCGTCCCAGCCGAGGTCCTCGCCGCCGAAGGTGAGGCGCCAGCCGAGCAGCCAGCCGATGCCGGCCGAAGGGGAGAGCGGACAGCGTTGGAGCATCTGCTCGGGATCCATGTTCGAGCCGTATGCGGCGTAGACGCCGCCGGACGTGCTCACACTCTCTCAGCCTCCCGGGGGGTCGAACCAGCTGCCGCGTGGCGAGCGTACCGAGGCAGGCGGGACAATGACGAGGTGGCTGGCGTGCGTATTGCGATCATCGGTGGCGGACCGGCGGGGTACGAGGCTGCGCTCGTCGCCGCGCAACTCGGCGCTCAGGTCACCGTCGTGGACCGCGACGGTATCGGCGGAGCCTGCGTGCTCACCGATTGCGTCCCGAGCAAGACCCTGATCGCGACCAGCGATCGGGTGACCGCCCTGCGTGACGCACCGAGGGTCGGCGTCGGGGTGGTCGGTGGCCACGCGGTCGGCGAGGCCGTCCTGGACTTCACGGCGGTCAACGAGCGGATCAAGGATCTGGCGCGCCAGCAGTCGGGCGACATCGCCCATCGGCTCACCCGCGAGGGCGTCACCGTGCTGTCGGGGAGCGGGCGCTTCGCCGCCGAACAACCGCCTCGCGCGCACCGCGTCGAGGTCGTGGACGGATCTGGAGCAGTCGCCGAGACCATCGACGCCGACGTCGTCCTGATCGCCTCGGGCGGGACTCCCCGCGTCCTGCCCACGGCGGTGCCCGACGGTGAACGGATCCTGTCCTGGCGCGATGTCTACGATCTGGTCGAAGCACCCGAGCATCTGATCGTCATCGGGTCCGGTGTCACCGGCGCAGAGTTCGCCAGTGGTTACAGCGAAGCCGGGGTGCGGGTGACGCTCGTATCCAGCCGCGATCGCGTACTGCCCGGCGAGGATCCCGACGCCGCCGACGTCATCGAGCAGGTGTTCACCAGCCGGGGCGGCACGCTGGTCAAGCAGGCCCGCGCGGCGGGGGTGCGGCGAACCGGGTCCGGCGTGGAGGTCGATCTGGTCGACGGGCGAACGGTGTCCGGTTCGCACGCGCTGGTCTGTGTCGGGTCGGTCCCGAATGTCGACGGGCTGGGTCTCGAGCACGCCGGGGTCGAACTGGACGCCAACGGCTACATCGGGGTCGACCGGGTGTCCCGTACATCGGTGCGCTCGATCTACGCCGCCGGTGACTGCACGGGCGTGCTGCTGCTGGCCTCGGTTGCCGGCATGCAGGGGCGTATCGCGATGTGGCACGCGCTGGGTGAAGCGGTGGCGCCGCTGCGGCTCAAGACCGTTGCGGCCAACATCTTCACCCACCCCGAGATCGCGACGGTCGGCATCGGCAGCGAGGCGATCGCCTCCGGTGCCGTGCCGGCCCGCACGGTCACGCTGCCGCTGGCCACGAATGCTCGCGCGAAGATGCAGGGACACCGGGACGGATTCGTCAAGATCTTCTGCCGCCCAGCCACGGGAGCGGTGATCGGCTCGGTGATCGTCGCCCCGAATGCATCCGAACTGATCTTTCCGATGACGCTCGCCGTCCAGCGCGGGCTGACCGTCACCGATCTGGCGTCGACGATCGGCGTCTATCCGTCGCTGTCCGGTTCGCTCGCCGAGGCGGCGCGCAGGCTGATGCTGCACGATGACCTCGACTGAACGGGCTGACTGAGGAGACCGACATGACCACGAACCACGGCGACTTCTCACCCGAGGCGCGCGCGGCGGCCACCGACAAGGCCCGGGCCGCCAACGTGTTCGGCGAGCACGCAGAGATCATCGTCGGCGCACTCGTCGACGTCCCGGACGGCCACGTCCTCGTAGCCGTCGTCGACGACACCCACGCCTTCGGCGGGACGCACCACGTCGCGCAGACCGAGATCGTCGCGCGCATACCGGAGCTGGAGGGCGAGGGTGGCTGGGCAATGGTGTTCACCCCCGGCGCCGACGCAGCGGCCGTACGCCGCCGGGCCGAGGAGATGGGCACGATCTCGCGTCGCCGGGCTGAGATGATCACTCGGATCCTGACGCGGCGCAGTGATCACGACTAGGCCCGCGCGGCTCAAGCTGCGCTGGGCGCTGGGTCTGTTCGGCGGGATCGCGCTTCTGCAAGCGGCGTTGTTGCTAGCGCTGAATGGCCTGGTTAGCACCGGCGCTTCGGATAAGCAGCACTCCGCCCTGGCTTTCGTGCTGGGCGCGGTCGGGTGCCTACTGGTCGGCGGTGCGGCCATCGTGTTCGCCGAACGACTTCGCCGGGCGGCGCGTCGCGAAGGCTTCTGGGAGGCGCCAGGCGTCACTCCCCGCTACGTTCCTTCGGCGCGAGGCCACGCCAATTACGCCAGCGGCGGACTCGGGCTTGCCCATACGCCGAAAATGACCTTCGGAGTACTGGCCTTCGTCGCGTTCGGGATGCTCAACGCGGGATTCCTGATGCTCATCGGAGCGTTCCACACACCGCGCACGAACCCCGCCGCGATCGGGCTCTACCTCGTCCTCGGAGCGGTGTTCGCGGTACTCGCCCTGCGGTATAGACGTCGCCGCATCGATGACGACTCGTGGGGCAACTACAGCACGCCCATCGAGGGCGTCGACGACGATCAGGTTGGGCAGAGCAGGTAGTTCGGCTCCCCGAGGGAGCAGCGGGCGTCGTCGTCGGCGACGAGGACGGTGGTGCCGCGGTTGCGGTCGAGCTCGCGATCGGCGGAGGGGGCGGAGGCAGGGCTCGCCCGATCTATTCGGCGTCCTTGATGTCGCAGACGACCGAGCCGGAGGTGACTACGGCGCCCACCTCGGCCTTGAGGCCCGTGACGACGCCGGCCTTGTGGGCGTTGATCGGCTGCTCCATCTTCATGGCTTCGAGCACGACGATCGGCTGACCGGCCTCGACGGTGTCGCCCTCGGCGA
>JBDTFN010000096.1:0-9775 GCA_039937915.1 Jatrophihabitans sp.
ACCACGAGCTCGCCCGTCGGGTCCGCCGCCGTACCGGCCTCGCGCTCCGCGACATCGGTCCGCTGCGCGTGGCCCGGCGTGAACCGCTGCTGGCCCTGCCGATCGCTGATCGCCGCAGCGGCTACCCAGTCGAGACCGTTCTACGTGCGGTGGAGGCAGGCTGGGTCGTGGTCGGCGTCGATGTCGACTATCACCCGCGAACCGGCCGCTCGAAGGTGACCGGCACGATGCGTGGCACGATCCAGGCTGTCCGGGACATGAGCGCGGTGCTCGCCCGGTGATTGCTTCCTGGCCGACCCGGCTGGGCACCGTCCTGGTTATTGCCAAGGAGCCGGTTTCTGGCCGGGTCAAGACCCGGCTCGTCCCACCGCTTACCCACGATCAGGCCGCCGACGTTGCGGGCGCCGCACTCTGGGACACCCTGCGTGCCGTCGGCCGGGTTGCGGCCAACGAACTGATCATCGCCTTCGACGGTGATCCGCGCCGGTGGGCTCCCGAGGGCTGGCGGACAGTGCCGCAACCAACCGGGGGGCTCGACGCGCGGCTGGTGGCTGCCTTCGCCGCGGCGGGTCCGGGACCGGCCGTACTGGTCGGCATGGACACCCCGCAGGTGTGCGCCGACCAGCTGAGCGTCTTCGACCCGTCCCGCTACGACGCCTGCCTGGGGCCGGCGACCGACGGCGGCTACTGGGCCATCGGTTTCGCCGACCCGCGCAAGGCGTCCGACGCGATCACCGGCGTGCCGATGTCCACCGACCACACCGGCGCCGACCAGCTCGCCCGGCTGCGGACGTCCGGGCTACGCGTTCAGATCCTGGACGAGCTGACCGACGTGGACACCATCGATTCGGCGCGTGTGGTTGCGCGACTCGCACCCGAGAGCGCCTTCGCCACCGCGCTGGCCAGAGCGGAGCGCGGCTGATGGAACTCGGCGCCCTCGCACCCTACGAGCACGCACTGCGTACCGCGGGACCGCTGTCCCTGTGCACCGACGATGGCCGGATGCTGACCCTGGACGTCGCGCGGTGGCTCGGGCCCGTCGACGTGGGCGACGAGACCGTGCTTTCCCGGTGTGCCGGACCGGTGCTGGACGTCGGCTGCGGCCCTGGGCGTTTCGTCTCCTCGCTGAACTCACGAGGGGTGGCCGCGCTGGGCGTGGACATCGCCGAGACCGCGGTTGCCCTCACCCGGGGCCAGGGGCTCCCGGCGCTGCTGCGCAGCGTCTTCGGCGACTTGCCGGGCGAGGGGCGTTGGCCGACCGTCCTGCTCATGGACGGCAACATCGGTATCGGTGGGGATCCGCTGCGTCTACTCACCCGAATCCGGACGCTGCTTGCCCCCGGCGGTCAGCTGATCGTCGAGGCGCACGCATCGCCCGGCGCCGACGACCTGCTCGAAGTCCGCTTCACCGAGCACGGTTCGGCGGTCGGGCCGCTCTTCGACTGGGCGAACGTCGGGCTGCGGGCCCTGCTGCGTTACGCCGGCCGCGCGGGCTACTCGCTGGAGGATTCCTGGTCGGTCGACGGTCGGCCGTTCGTGTCACTGGGCCGCTGATCCGGAGCAGTTGTTGCCGGAACCTTCGCTACTGACGTACTTGCCACTGACCTGCCCGGCCCCGGGGTCGGGCGTCGTACCTCACCACCGCCGATGGCCGCGCGCTCGCGCACGACCTGCACGGCGTAGGCCACGACCATGACCACGGTGACGATGCCGAGGGCGATGACCAGATTGCTGCTGTAGTCCTGACGCAGGATGCCCTTGCTCGCAGGTTGGCTGTTCCGGCGGTAGATCTCGGGCAGCGCGATGACGGTGATCAGCGCACCCACGATCAGACCCGGCTGCAGGAATCGTCGTGCTCGCGGCGGCACCACATGCGCGATCACCCAGCCGATCCCACCGACGACCGGCGAGAGCAGACCGTCGTGCAGCACCAGCGCACCGATCAGCCAGACGGCGAGCAGCATCAGATCTGCGCCGGCAATCTGGGTGAGGAGCCGGAAGATGCCGAAGAGCCCCAGCGCGATGCCCAGGACAGCAAGCAGAACGCGCCACTGCATGGTCGACAGAGTCATCTCAGAGCACCTCGACCTTGTTCAGCCATTTTGTGTTCAGCACGCCGGCACGACCCGGGGCGATGAGCCGCAGCGGGTAGCCGTGGTCGTCGGTGAGTTGCTGGCCGTTCAGATGCGTGGCCAGCAACGCTACGGCCACCTGTGGCCCGTCCACGAAGGAGTAGTTGAACGAGCCCTTGGGCTCGATCGAGGAGACCTTGACGCGGGAATCCTCGTTGCCACCGACCATCGCGATGAGGTCGAGGAGTTTGACTCCCTGCCAGTGCGCGCCCACGCTCCAGCCCTCGACGCAGGAGATGGGGAAGTCCGCCTCGGCGTCGCCCATGATCAGCAGCTCGCTCAGGTCCATTGTGCGGGTCGTCTTGCCGACTACGGTCAGGCGCCAATCCGCACTGCGGTTGAGGTAGAGCACCTTCGCCTGTGCGGCCGTTCGATTGACCGGCACCCCGAGCTGGGAGGCGTCCTTCGCCCGACGGATGGAGAACAGGCCGACGTCGGCGAGCGGCGTGACGGTCTGCCCTGCCGTCGTGACGATGATGGCGCCGATGCCGACACCGCCGGCGATCATCACCCCGCGCCGGGAGACGCCCTCCGGCGTCGGCGGGGCGATGTGCGTGCTGTCGTTGTTGCTGTACGCGTCGGGGTTGTCCTCCCAACCGATCTCGGTGAGCACGTCCCCCTGGGGAAGTTTGGTTTTCAGGCCGTATTTGATGTCCGGCAGCTTGACCGCGATGTGCAGCAGGATCGACCCGATGACCACATAACCGAGGAAGCGGTGCACCGGGACGAAGCTCCAGGACCAGGGGTACCAGTTGAGGGTGTTGAAGAAGCCGGTGGTCACCTCGACGAGTGCTGAGGAGACCAGGAGCGCGATGCTCGCGCGTTCCAGGCCGTTCTTGGCCGACTTGACTGGCGGCCAGGAGAACAGCTTGGGGTAGACGGACCAGAGCTTGATAAGCAACAGCGGGATGATCGCGATGCCGGTGATGACGTGGGTCCCCTGGGTGAGCCGGTAGGCCCACGCCGGGCTCGCCGGCTCGGGCAGCCACAACCACGGTTCGTACTGGTAGTGGCTGAGCATGCCCGTGACGAAGCAGATGCCGAAGAAGATGCCCAACACCCGTCCGACGCGCGCGGTGAGCGCGGTGGAGCGGATCGGGCTGGAGAATTTCGGCCACAGGGGCGGCGGGCGCTCGGGCAGGCTAAGACGCGTCACGGGTTCCATCCTTGCCTGGATTTAGGGCGGAACGCTTACGACACAGGTACGGCGGCGCTCAGGGTCCACACTCTTTCGAGTTCGGTTCGGCATGCTCGGTACGTGATGACCTCGCGCCGACTGGCTGTGGCGTTGGCCCTCACCCTCCTATTCGAGATCGCTCTCTTTTCGGTTCTGTTTCAGCACAGCGAACTTGGCGCACATACCGCGCGTGCGCAATGGCTGATGGTCCTAGGCACTCCGGCGTGGGTGCTGACCCTCGTGCTGGTGTCCAGATTGCGGCTATCCAGACGTACCGGTGCCCTGTTGATCCTCGGGGTCAGCGTGGTCTTCTACCTGATCGCGATGACCCACGGCCCCACCACCTCCGACGACGACTACCGCTACGTGTGGGACGCGAAGGTGCAGCTGTCCGGCACCGATCCGTACCGCTACCCGCCGGCGTCGCCGCAGTTGACCGACCTGCGTGAGCCGTTCCTCTTCGGCGCACCCGACCACTGCCTGCACCAGTTCCCCGGCGGTTGTACGTCGATAAACCGCCCGACCGTCCGCACCATCTACCCACCGGTGGCCGAGGCCGCCTTCGCGGCCATGCGCGTGGCTTCCTTCGGTGGCCACGGTGGGCACCTGCCGCTGCAGATCGCCGCGGCGCTCGGCTGCCTGCTGGTGAGCGCGTTGTTGCTGCGGGCAGGGCGTCCGGTGTGGCAGGCCGCCGTGTGGGGGTGGTGCCCGGTGACCGTCGTCGAGTTCGCCAACAACGCACACATCGACTGGCTGGCCTGTCTGCTGATCGTCTTCGTCTTCGTATCGACGAAGCGGACTGCGGCGATTGGTGCGCTCGTGGGCGCGGCTATCGCGGTCAAGCTGTATCCGGCGCTCGTGCTCCCCGCGCTCATGAGGCGCAACTGGTTCGTCGCGGTTGTCGCGGTGGCGTTCGTGGCGCTCGTCTACGTGCCGCACGTGCTGGCCGTCGGCTCGGACGTGATCGGATATCTGCCCGGCTACCTGAAGGAGAACCAGTACGGCAGCGGGGAGCGGCTGTTGTTGCTCGGCGCCGTGCTGCCGAGTCCGCTCGACACGATCGTCGGGGCTTTGCTTCTGCTGGGGATCTCGCTGTGGGCCTGGTTGCGCGCACCGGCCGGCGAACCGGCGCGAGCCGCTGTGCTGGTCGTCGGCGTGGCCTTCTGTGTCGTCACACCGAGCTACGGGTGGTACGCCGGGATGCTAATCGTCCTGGTGGCCCTGACCGGTGCGGTCGAGTGGTTGCCAATTGCGTTCGCGGCCACCTTCGCCTACCTCATCCACACCGACCACGACTCGCAGATCTATTTCGTGGCCCTGGCCGCGACGCTGCTCATTGCGGCCTTCCGGCACCGGGATAATCTGCGCAGATGTCTCCCGTCGAGCTCGCCTACGACGGGCCCCTCGCCGTCATCACCCTCGATTCCCCGCCGCTGAACCTGTTCGATCAGCAGTTGGTGGACGCGCTGCGAGCAGCGATCGCTGCCGTCGCGGCGTCGGCTGATGCGCGTGGGTTGCTGATCCAGGCGCGTGGTCGGGCGGTGTCGGCAGGGGTGGACGTCAACCTGTTTGCGACCCTTGACCCGGAGTCCGCGGCCGAACTCTGGCGGGACTGGTTCACGATGATCCACCAGATCGAAGGGCTGCCATTCCCGACGGTCTTCGCGGCGCACGCGCTGTGCTTGACCGCGGCGTTCGAGATCTCGCTGGCCTGCGATCTGTTGATCGCAGCCGAATCGGCCCGCTTCGGGCTGGTCGAGGTCGTCGTGGGGCTTACGCCGTCAATGGGGGGCCCGCAGCGGCTCGCAGAGCGGGCCGGTCCGGCCCGCGCCCGCGAGTTGATCTATTCCGGTGACCTCTACGACGCCGCGACGCTCGAGCGGTGGAACGTCGTGAACCGGGTGCTACCCGACGACGGTTTCCACGACGTCGCGCACGCCTTCGCGCTGCGCCTGGCCAACGGCCCGACCCGGGCGCACGCCGCGACGAAGGCGATCGTCCGTGCGCAGGTGGCCGGCGGTACCCGGGCCGCCGATGAGGTCACGCCCCTGCTCAGCGGTGCGCTGTTCGGGACCGCGGACCTGCAGGGGGCAGTGGCGTCCTTCCTGGCCGACGGTCCGGGTAAGGCGACCTTCACCGGCCACTGAGCCGCCTCATCGCGATGATCTCGGTGATAGTGACCGGAAACCGATGATTATCACCGAGATCATCAGCGTTCCGGCGGTCCATCTTCGATGAGTTGTCCACAGACCGCGTCTTGTCCACTGTCCTGGGGGCATGGTCGGCGAGGGTTGCTCGGTGCGCGACGACGAACTTGCCCCTCCACATGACCCCGACGCACTGCCGCGAGTTCTGTCACTCGCTGACGCACGCGAGCGCGGCCTGTCGGCTGCGACTGTCAACGGCCGCGTCGCGCGGGGGACGTGGCGCCGGGTGCTACCCAGCACCTACTTCACCGGCGCCACCTTCACCGATCACGATCGGCTCGTCGCAGCGGTGACCTACGCCGGGCGCGACAGCGCGCTGTCCGGTGCTGCCGGGCTGTTCGCGGCAGGAGTGCGTCGGGTCTCGATGCCCGAACGCGTCCTCGTGATCGGTCCCATGTCGACTTACGTCACGTCGTCGTCCTGGGTACAGGTACGCCGCAGCGCGCGGCCGGTGACCGTGCCGCCGTGGTTCCGACCCCGACGCGTCGAGCCTGCCCGCGCAGCCGCAGACGTCGCGCTCACGATGCGCCGATTGGACGACGTCCGGGCGTTGGTGGCTCGAGTCGTGCAGGACAGGCACTGCACGGTCGCCGAACTCGGCACGGAACTCGACTGCGGTCCTCGTCGCGGGAGCGCACACCTTCGCCAGGCGCTCGAGGAGGTCGGGTGGGGAGTCGCGTCGGCTCCGGAGGCACGGGCGATGCGGATCCTGCGTCGCGCCGGGATCCTCGGATTCGAGCCGAATTTCGAGTTGGTCCTGCCCGATGGTTCGCGGCGAGTGGTCGACTTCTACTGGCCCGCCCTACGTGCGTGCCTCGAGATCGACAGCGTCGAATGGCACTTCGAGCAGGTGGACTGGTCCAGAACGTGGGACCGCCACCTGGACCTGTCGAAGTTTGGCTACGCGGTGATCCACCGTCCGCCGTCGGCGCTCAAGGACGAGGCCCGATTCGTGCGTGATGTTCGGGACTGGCTCGCCGGCCGGGAGTCCGATCTGCGCCGCGGGATCGGCTGATGATCTCGGTTAGAGTCACCGAAACCGATGACTATCACCGAGATCATCGGGGAAAGGCGGTACGCCACGCGTTGGGGCCGGGCACGAGGGGCCGACGGTGAAGGGCTGACGGATCGTTCCAGCCGCCGCGCCGAACGCGCGTCGCGGGCGCGGAATTCTCCGCGGACGACGCCTGGACCAGCGCGGTGAGCACCGCGAGTTCCTCGGGCGAAGGGTCGCCCTTCACGATGCGCAGATGGGGCCGCGCGGGAGTTGCGTCCTGCTCGGGTGCGTCAACCATGCTGCGTCCAATCCACGAAGCCGGTGGTGAGCATTAGAGCGGAATGTTCCCGTGCTTCTTCGGCGGCAACGTCTCGCGCTTGTTGCGCAGCATCCGCAAGGACCTGATGACGTAGGCCCGGGTCTCGGACGGCTTGATCACCGAGTCGATGTAGCCACGTTCGGCCGCGATGTAGGGGTTCACGAGGGTGTCCTCGTACTCCTGCACGAGTTCGGCGCGCAGTTCCTCCGGGTTCGCGGCCTTCGCCAGCTTCTTGCGGTGGAGGATGTTTGCCGCGCCCTGGGCACCCATCACCGCGATCTGCGCCGTCGGCCACGCGACGTTGATGTCAGCGCCGAGGTGCTTGGACCCCATCACGTCGTAGGCCCCGCCGAAGGCCTTGCGGGTGATGACGGTGACCTTCGGGACGGTGGCCTCGCAGTAGGCGTAGATGAGCTTGGCGCCGCGGCGGATGATGCCCGCGTGCTCCTGGTCGACGCCGGGCAGGAACCCGGGGACGTCGACGAGGGTGAGTACCGGAATGTTGAAGGCGTCACAGGTGCGCACGAACCGCGCGGCCTTCTCCGAGGCGTCGATGTCCAGGCAGCCGGCGAAGTGCATCGGCTGGTTCGCGACGACGCCGACCGGGTAGCCCTCGACGCGTCCGAAGCCGACGATGATGTTCTGCGCGAACAGTTCGTGTACCTCGAGGAACTCGCCCTCGTCGAGCAGGTGCTCGATGATGTCGTGCATGTCGTAGGGGGTGTTCGCCGAGTCGGGGATGAAGGTGTCCAGGACCAGATCGTTCTCGTCGGCGACGTCGGACACCGCGGTCTCGTAGACCGGCAGCGGGTCGAGGTTGTTCGAGGGGAGGTAGGACAGCAGACCCTTGACGTAGTCGATCGCGTCCTGCTCGTCCGCGCCGAGATAGTGGGCGTTGCCGCTCTTGGTGTTGTGCGTCCGGGCGCCACCGAGTTCCTCGAGCGTGACGTCCTCGCCGGTGACGGTCTTGACGACGTCCGGGCCGGTGATGAACATCTGCGAGGTCTTGTCGACCATGACGATGAAGTCGGTCAGCGCGGGGGAGTAGACGTGCCCGCCCGCGGCTGCGCCCATGATCAGCGAGATCTGCGGAATGACGCCAGATGCCTTGACCGTCCGCAGGAAGATCTCGCCGTAGAGCCCGAGCGAGACGACGCCTTCCTGGATGCGAGCACCGCCGCCCTCGTTGATGCCGATCACCGGGCAGCCGGTCTTGACCGCGAAGTCGAGGACCTTGACGATCTTCTCGCCGTACACCTGGCCCAGCGCACCGCCGAACACGGTGACGTCCTGACTGAACACCGCAACCGGGCGTCCGTCGACCGTTCCGCAGCCGGTGACGACGCCGTCGCCGAACGGGCGGTTCTTCTCCATCCCGAAGGTGGTGGAGCGGTGTCGTGCGAACTCGTCGAACTCCATGAAAGAGCCCTCGTCGAGCAGCGCGACGATGCGCTCGCGCGCGGTCATCTTGCCCTTGGCGTGCTGTTTCTCGACCGCTCGCGCGGAGCCGGCGTGTGTCGCCTCCTCGTAGCGGCGCTCCAGATCGGCCAGCTTGCCGGCCGTGGTGTGGATGTCTGGCGCGGAATCGTCGGCTTCGACGGCGTCGGCGGTCATGGGGGTGGAGCCTAATCCGGGCGGCTAGCGGATCGTCGATGAGGTGACCGATCTCGCCGCGCACACCACTAGATTGAGCCGATGGAGCGACCCGCGATAGACGTCGAAAGCCTTCGCTCCTCGCTGTCGGCGAGGTGGCCGCGCATTGACGTCGTCGAGCAGACGTCCTCCACCAACGCCGATCTGATCGAGCGCATCGACCCGGCCGATCGCACGGTGCTGATCGCCGAGCACCAGGTCGCCGGACGAGGGCGCTTCGACCGCGAGTGGAACTCGCCGGCGCGAGCCGGGCTCACCTTCTCCGTCCTGCTCCGGCCCGATGTCCCGCTCGCGTCGTGGGGGTGGTTACCGCTGCTGACCGGCACCGCTCTGGCGGAGGCGGTTCGGGACGAGACCGGGGTGCAGACTGCTCTCAAGTGGCCCAATGACCTGCTCGTCGGTGACGCGAAGGCGGCCGGCATCCTGGCGCAGACCGCGGGAGACGCCGTGGTGATCGGCATCGGGCTGAACGTGTCGACCACGGCCGAGGAACTCCCGGTCGCCACCGCCACCTCGCTGCAGTTGGCCGGCGCAGAGCGGCCGGACCGGACGCGGCTGCTGATCGCGATCCTCGAGCGACTGGATGCGCGGGCGGCGCAGTGGAACGACTGCGGTGGGGACGCTGCGGCCTGCGGGCTCGACGTCGCGTATCGAAGCATCTGCTCGACGCTCGGGACCGACGTCCGGGTCGCTGCGGCTGACGGCTCGGTCGTCGAGGGCCGCGCCGAGGACCTCGACGGTTTCGGGCACCTCGTGGTCCGAACGGGCGAGGCCACGTTGGTGTTGGGCGCCGGCGACGTCGAACATCTGCGTCCTGCCTGACGCGGAGGGCCCGGACCGGATAGCCTCGCGTCCACACAAACCGAAGGTGGACACCGTGGGATACCCCGAGAAGCTCCTCGCGAACGATGAGAAGGTGGTCGACCATCTGCATCCGCACTGGATCACGCTCGTCCCCGCCACGCTGTGGTTCATCGTGTTCTGCGCGGCCGCCGGAGCCGGCGTCTACTTCGCGCCGAACAGCGGCACCGGACGCACCGTGGTGCTCATCCTCATCGCCGTGGCGTGGCTTGTCCTGGTCTCCTGGCTGTCGTTCAGCCCGTGGATCCGCTGGCGCACCACCCATTACTTGTTCACGACCCACCGCGTGTTGATCCGTCGGGGGGTACTGCACCACACCGGACGCGATATCTCGCTGCAGCGGATCAGCGACGTCGCCTTCAGCCAGACCCTGTGGGACCGCATGGTGCGTGCCGGGACGCTGACCATCGAGTCCGCCGGCGAGCACGG
>JBDTFN010000097.1:0-8780 GCA_039937915.1 Jatrophihabitans sp.
GGAGAATGTGACGTGGTCCTTTGCGTTCGCTCGTGCGACGTCGAAGGTGGTCGGGTTCTGAAAGATCGACGGGTCCCGGTTCGCGCCCGCGAGGTGCGCGACGATGAGCTCCCCCGCACTGATCTGAGCGCCACCCACCTCGGTGTCGACCGTCGCGGTTCGGGCGGTCAGGAGCACCGGCGGGTCCAGTCGGAGCACTTCATCCACAGCGTTGGGCCACAGCGATGGGTTTGCGCGGAGCACCGTGAGTTGGTCGCGGTTCTCACACAGCAGCGCAGTCCCGTTCCCGAGCAGGTTCACGGTCGTCTCGAACCCGGCCACCAGGACAAGCCCGGCGATCGCCTTCAGCTCCTGCTCGTTGAGCCCGACCCCCTCGTCCTGCACGGCGACAAGCTGGCTGAGCAGGTCCTCCCCCGGGTTCTGACGCAGTTGCTCGAGGTGCTCGCCAAGCCACGAGTCGAAGCCCGCCAGCGACCTCTCGACCACGCGGAACCGCTTCCACGACAGGCCCATATCCAAGCCAGGGGCGGCACCGGCGCCGAAGCCAAGGACACGGCTCGTCTCGGCCTTCGGCACGCCCAGGATCTCGGCGATCACGGTGACCGGGAGCAGGGCGGCGTAGGTCTCGACCAGGTCGACGACGTCGCGGCCAGCGAGTGAGTCGAGCAGACCGTCCGCGATCTCCTCGGTCCGGAACCGCAACGCCTCGACGGCCCGGACGGTGAAGACCCTCGTGACCAGCTTGCGGTACCGCACGTGGTCGGCGCCGTTGGCGACCAGCAATGACGGCGGCGACAGCGGCCCGAGCACCCCCGTCTCGGCGGCCCAGCCGTGGATGCGTCCCAGCGGGCCCGGCATCTCCTCGGTCGGCAAGCCGGACCTGAAGTCCGGGCTGGTCAGGATGTCTTTCACCACCGGCAGCGAGGTGGTCGTCTTGGCGAACTTCCCTTGGTACACCGAACCCTTCGACCGCACCTCCTCCAGCAAGGAAAAGGGGTCACCGCCGGCGGGCAGCATCAGCAGGCGCCCCTGCAGGTCACCCCTGCGGGCTGCGATGCGCATCGCCGTCCTCGGCAGGGCGTGCCCGAGAGCCCAGCGGATGACCGGCTTGGCCTGTGTCGCGGCCCGGGCACGGACAGCGTTGACGGTGGTGGCGCGAATGCTCATGCCGTTTATGGTGCGCCTCCGGTGCGACTGCTACCGGCCGGACGGGATCAGCCCGCTGAGACGGTTCCTGACAGTGCTACCGGCACGAGCGTCGGACTTCGTCAAACATGCAATGGGGCTGATCAGGTCAGGGTCAGACGTCATCAACCGGTGATGCCGCCGTCAGCGTGCGCACCGACGACCGGCTTTGGCCGATGTGTGGTTCAGGGGCCAGCTCCGGCCTCCCGCGCCATTGTGCAGCCCCTGTTGCTCGACGTCACCACCGACACGACGTCGCGAGCGGGGCGCCGTGAAACAATCTGGACCGTCGGCGGATTGCCGCAGGACCACATCCTGCGCGCCGCGCTACTCAGACTTGTCCTTCAAGTCCGGCCGCCGCGGGGCCCCGGGGGCGTAGAGGACGCCGATGGCGCCCAGCAAGAGCAGGGCACCGGCCACGACGGGCGTGGTGAGCGGCTCGTGCAGGGTCAGCGCCCCGAGCAGGACGGCGGAGACGGGCTCAAGAAGCGTCAGGATCATCGCCACGTGCCCGGACGTGCTGCGCAAGCCGGCGTAGAACAGCCCGTACGCCACCACGGTCGCGACCACTCCGAGCCACACGATGCCGCCGATGGAGACGGCGGTCCGCGGCACCTGCCAGCTGGTGGCGGCCACGACCGGCAGCAGCACCAGAACCCCGAGCAGGCTCGTCGCCAAGGTGATCGCCATCGGTGCCATCCGCGTCGAAAGGACCGAACTCCAAGCCGTGCTGGCGGCGTAGAGCAGGCCCGAGGCCGCCGCCTCGAGGACACCGCGTAGCGGATGCGGTGCGGTGGCGACATCTGTACCGCCGGCCGAGGTCACCAAAGCGAGTCCCAGCATCGCGACGAACAGCACCGTGGACGTCCGGGGGGAGGGCAGGACCCAACGGGCGACGGAGTGCGCGAGCGTCAGGACGACCGGCGCGAGCCCGAGGGCGATGAGGGTCGACGTGGACACGCCGACGTCTCGCACGGCGAGGAAGAAAGTCAGCTGGAAACCCAGCGAGCCGACCGAAACCGCGAACAACCGGACGGGCCGGCGCAGATGATCACGTGCATCCCGCAGGCCGGCCGGGCCCAGCACCACCAGCAGCACCGTGGCCGCGCAGACGAATCGCCAGAATGCGATCGACTGCGTAGAGCCGCCGCGGTCCTGCAACACGCGGACCACAACTCCGATGGAACCCCACAGCACACCGGTCACGGCAAGCGCGACCATGCCGCGGCGAGTGTCGCGAGCGGCGAAGGGGACGGCCGCTGCCTCGATCTCGGTCATGCGGGCGGCCGATGACCGCCGGAGTCGACCGTCGGAGTCCGGGTCGGCTGTACGAGCGCCACCGGGACATCATCCATGCCCCCGCCGCACGGCCGAGCGGCTACCGTCTCGCAGCTGCGCGATACCGAACCGCGTCACGCCCGATACATCTGGTGGATGTACGACCTCTGAGTTCGCCAAGCCAGCTCTTGAGTTCCCGCTATCGACTACTTGGCACTGTCTGCGCTGCCTCGACGCTCAAGCGGGGAGGGCGGCGGCGATTCGGTCGATTGCTTCGGTCAGGATCGTCTGGGAAGTCCCGAAATTCAGCCGCGCGTGGCCAGCCCCGCCGGAGCCGAAGGTCGCACCGGCGTTGAGGGCGACCCGGGCGTGCTCGAGCAGGTAGGCCGCTGGGCCGCTCATAGCCCGCACGTCGCCCAACCCCGCCCCATCCTCGCGGGGCAGGCCGGGGACGCCACGAAAGTCGAGCCACGACAGGAACGTCGCTTGTGGACGGTGGAGTTCCACGCCGGGCAACCGTTCGGCCACGAGCAGTTCGAGCAACGTGCGGTTCTCCTCCAGGTGGGCGAGCAGCGCGTCTAACCACTCACCGCCGGCGCGTAGCGCCGCCACATGCGCGATCACGCCCAGGTGCGTAGGGCCGTGACTGACAATCTCCGGTAGCCGTGCCAGGTCACCGGCAGCGTCCACGCCCGCGATCGCCACTGCCGCCTTCAGCCCGGCGAGATTCCAGCCCTTCGACGCCGAATAGAAGCTCACGGCCGACTCCGAGCCAGGCACGGCGAGGTAGGGCGTGTAGGAGGCGCCGGCGAGCACGAGTGGTGCGTGGATCTCGTCGGCCACGACGCGGACGCCGTAACGCTCGGCGAGGGACGCGACCGCTGCGAGTTCATCGGCTGTGTGCACGGTCCCGGTCGGGTTGTGCGGACTACACAGCAGGTAGGCCGTCGGGCGGGCGGCGGCAAAGACTCGCTCCAACGTGTAGAGGTCCAGTCGATGCTGGTCCGACAGTGGAGCCTCGACGACTCGCCGACCAGCGTGCTCGACGAACGCGTAAAACGGCGGGTAGACCGGGCAGTTCACCACCACTGCGTCGCCTGGCGACGTGATCAGCCGCAGTACTTCGGTAACGCCGACCATCACGTCCGCGACGATCGCGCTGCGGTCCACTGCGATACCGCTCCAACCCCAGCGCTCCTCGGCGAACCTCGCCAGCGCCTGCGCGTACTCGGCGACGCCCGCCGGGTAGCCGGTGTCACCGGCATACACCGCCTCGGTCACCGCCGCGGCGACCGGCTCGGCAAGCCGGACGTCCATCTCGGCCACCCACAAAGGCAGAACATCGGCCGGATACTGGCGCCACTTCATGCTCGTGCGGGCGCGAAGCTGTTCGATCGGTACATCGAAAGGATTCACACGAGGATGCTGACACGCGACGCCGAGCGTCCTCGTTCGGGCTAGTGCAGTTCGAAGCGGACTCACCTCCAACCGGATCATTACGGTCTCGCCGACGAACTGCTCACGCTGGATCTGGGTGGCGATACCGACGCCGAGTTGACGGGCGCGTATGTCAAGTCGGAACGGTTCCTGTGGCGAGGTGTCACCCGAGCATGCCCGCATCATCCTCAAGACCGTTTCGCAAGCACCGCGAGTTCACCCTGTATCTGCGCCCGGACGGCAGCGGACGTGCTTCGGGCGAGCTCACCGGCGACAGCCAGATCCTGCTCACCGCACTGAACAGCATGCGCGAGATCACCCACTACAGCAGCAGCCACCGCTGCTTCACCGAACAACAACGACTCGCCATCATCGCCAGAGACCAGCACTGCACCGGACCCGGCTGCGACGACCCACACGAGACCGACGACCGCAGACCCAGGTACAGCGCGCGTTCAGCCGCCGAGCACGAGTAGTAGCGCGTGAAGCTCGGGGATCTGGGTCGTCGGTGCGGTGGCCATGTTCCGGGCGAGTTTCAGCGTGCCGGTGTCGGCTCCACCGTCGATCTCGACGCGCGCCATCGACGCGGCGCCCTGCTCGCTGTAGATGTGCAGGCGGAGGAACTGCCGATCGAAGGCGACACCGCGCAGCCGACGTAGTCCAGCCAGTTGCCCGTCGCTGATCCGGTGCTGCGCGCGATGGGTGCCAGCGCCGAAGTCGAGGTGCAGCCCGGCGGAGGTGTGGCGCATCGCATCCAGTTCCGGGGTCTGCTCTCGCACGATCCGTTCGGCGAACGCGTGGACCCGAGGATCCGTGGCCTGGGTGACACCGAGCTTCGCCGTCTCGATGGCGCGTTCGTGATGCGGGATCATCTCCTGCAGGAACGTGCGGTCGGCCCGGTCGGGCGCGGGAGCGTCGTCGCCGCAGCCGCTCAACACTGTCGCGAGGCACACAAGAACGACAAGCAGGCGAGGCAACACCCGGCCACGGTACGGCTCGGTGCAGGATGAAGGGGTGTTCAGTTCCCCCGCCGAAGCCCAATCCGCGCTGGCCGAGGTCGGCTACCTGGCCGATACCGCCACCGCCACGACCGTCTTCCTCGCCGCAAGCCTGGAACGACCGCTTCTCGTCGAGGGGCCGGCCGGAGTGGGCAAGACCCAGCTGGCCCGCGCAGTCTCCGACGCCACCGGCGCCGCGTTGATACGCCTGCAATGCTACGAGGGTCTCGATGAAGCCCGTGCCCTGTACGAGTGGAACTACCGCAAGCAACTGCTTCGGATCCAGGCCAGCGACGGACAGTCGTGGGACGAGACGCACGACGACATCTTCACCGATGAGTTCCTGCTGACCCGGCCGCTACTGACGGCCATCCGCCGCGACGAACCGACCGTGCTGCTCATCGACGAGGCGGACAAGACCGACCTCGAGGTCGAGGCTCTGCTGCTCGAGGTGCTCTCGGAGTACCAGGTCACCATCCCCGAACTCGGCACCGTAACCGCCACCCGACGTCCGTTCGTGGTCGTGACCTCAAATGCGACCCGGGAACTGTCCGAAGCATTGAAACGGCGCTGCCTCTACCTCTACCTGGGCTACCCGACACCCGAGCGTGAACGCGACATCATCATCGCGCAGGTGCCCGACATCGAGGCCGGTCTGGCCGAGCAGATCGTGCGCACCGCCGCGTCTCTGCGCGCACTGGAACTGAAGAAGCTGCCGTCGGTGGCCGAGACCATCGACTGGGCCCGGACGTTACTCGCGTTGGGCATCGACGATCTGGACGAGGCAGCCATCGGGCGCACGCTCGGCGTAGTGCTCAAGCACAACTCCGACCACCTGCGCGCTACCAAAGAACTGGGGCTCGGGTAACGGCCGTGTCCACGCTGCTCGACCGCCACGTCGCCTTCGTCACCGCCCTGCGAGAAGCCGGTCTCGTCGTGTCTGTCGCCGAGAGTCTGGACGCGGTGCGCGCGACGGGCGCGATCGAGCTGCTCGATCGCGAACAACTGCGCGCTGCCCTCGCCGCGACCCTGGTCAAGCGCCAGGTACACCGACCGACCTTCGACTCGCTCTTCGATTTGTTCTACCCGGCGGTGACGGGGGAGACCGCTGCGCTGCCGTCGTCGCGACAGGCCGTGCCGCGTGACCCGGACGCCTCGCCTCGCGGACCGCTTGAGGACCCGCGACGTGACGCGATCCGGGACCAGCTGGCCGACTTCCTGCGGGACGGCAACCGTCTCGACCTCGAGGAGGCCGCCCGCGCTGCGGTCGACGCCTTCGGCGCCGTCCCGGGTCAACCAGGTGCCGGACGCTCCTGGTCCCGACTCGCGGTCCTGACGAAAGTGTCGGCGCAGACCCTGATGGCCGGACTTCTCGAACAGATGCTCGTCGGCCAGGACCGCGGCGGGCTCGCCGAGGTGCGCGCTCGCAGCATGGTCAATGCCCGGATCGAGACGTTCGAGCGGGCAGTGAGCGCGGACGTCGCGCGCCGCCTAGCCGAACTGACCGATGCGCAGACCGTGGCGCGGACAGCATCGCGTCCGAGCATCGAGCACGTGTCCTTCCTGGGGGCGTCGCGCAAAGAGCTGGCCGAGCTGCGGCGCGAGATACAACCATTGGCTCGTCGACTCGCGGCCCGACTGGCCATCGATCAGCGGCGTGGATCACGCGGTGCGCTGGACTTCCGCGCCACGATGCGTAGTTCGCTGTCGACCGGCGGCGTCCCGATGCAGACCCGGCACCGGCCCAAGCGCCCGCTGAAGGCCGACCTGGTCGTCATCTGTGACCTCAGCGAGTCAGTCACCTCGTTCGCGCACTTCACCTTGCTGCTGGTCTACGCGCTGCGCGAGCAGGTCAGCCGAGTCCGTGCCTTCGGGTTCGTCGACGAACTCGACGAGCTGACGAGGTTCTTCACCCCCGGCGGCGACGTCCTCGAATCGGTCACCAGGTTGGCCGAGGAGGCGGACGTGACCTGGTTGTACGGCCGCACGGACTACGGGCACGCCTTCGAACTGTTCGCCAAACGGTTCCCGGACGCGATCGGCCCCCGGACGTCCCTGCTGATCCTTGGTGACGCACGGTCCAACTACGGGTCGCTGGCGTTGCCGACCCTCACCGATTTGGCCGGACGGGCGAAGCACGCGTACTGGCTCAATCCCGAACGTCATGCGGCGTGGGACACCGGGGATTCGCGCGCGAGCGACTACGACCGGGTGGTACCGATGGTCGAGTGCCGCAACTTGGCACAGTTGGGTCAGTTCGTGCGCAGTCTGGATCTGTGACGAGACCGCCTGCTGTTACAAATTGACAAAGTGATCCGGCGGTCTTAACTGGGCACGTGACACTACTGCGCGATCGGACCGTCAGAGCATCCTTGGTGATGTCGAGCATCCTGGCGCTCATCCTGAGCGGCGCGCCTGCCGCGTCGGCCGCACCGGTGCTTCCAGAGTCCGATCCGTTCTACAACTACTCGGGCAGCACGCCGTTGAACTCCATCCCGCCAGGCACGGTCCTGAAGACCCGCCACATCATGGTCACGCTCGCGGGCACGGCGACCCCGTTCCCGGGGGATCAACTGCTCTATCGCACGAATGACGAGCTCGCTGGGCCCAGCCTCGCGGTGACGACGGTCATCAAGCCGCTGGTCACCGTCGTCCCCACCAAGAATCTGGTCAGCTATCAGACCGCCTACGACTCGCTGACCGGCAAGTGCGACCCGTCTTACACATTGCAGGGTGGAGCAATCAACGACCCGGACAATTCGACCGCGAAGCAGGAGTCGATGTTGATCGCTCCGTACCTGGTGGCGGGCGACTACGTCGTGGTCTCCGATTACGAGGGCGTGAACCATCACTGGGCGGCCGGACACGAATCCGGCTACGGCACTCTGGACGGCATCCGCGCGGCCGAGACAGACCTCGGTCTGCCCGCGACGAACAAGGTCGCCCTCGTCGGCTACTCCGGCGGCGCGATCGCCTCGGAGTGGGCCAGCGAGCTCGCGCCGTCCTATGCGAGCGAACTGAACATCGTCGGCGTCGCGGAGGGTGGTATTCCGGTCGACTTCGCCCACAACCTGCGCTACATCTCGGGGAGCCCCGAATGGTCGGGCATCATTCCGGCGATCTTGCTGTCGTTGTCGCGCGCCTACGGCGTCAATCTGGGTCAGTACCTGAGCAGCTACGGCGCCGCTCTGGTGAGCCAGGACAGCAACGGGTGCATCAATGGCTTCCTCAGCTCGCACCCGGGGCTGACCTACCAGCAACTGCTCAAACCGCAGTACCGCAACATCTTTGCGATCAAGCCGATCGTCGACATCATCAACAACCTCATTATGGGCAGTGTCGCGGGGCACCCGGTCGGCCCGCTCTACATGGAGAACGGGAACGCCGACGGCACCGGCGATGACGTGATGATTGCCGGCGACGTACGTGCGCTGGCCCGTGAATATTGCGCGCAGGGGGTGGACGTCGATTACGTCGAGGACGTCGGCTCGAAGTTCAACCACGGCAACACGGGCGCGAAGTTCGAGGCCACGAGCGCTCCACTGCAGGTGGCTCGTTGGTTCACGGGGCTGCCCGCGGCCAACAACTGCGCCACCATTCGACCGGGCAACTCATTGGCCCCGCTCGCCCTGCAGCGTCAATCGAGCACACCGAGCGCCGCCCCTACTCATCACGCATCCGGACCCGCTACCGCCTCGGCGGTCCCGTCAACATCGGGCGCCGGCGTGGCGTCCGCGCCGATCGCCTCGACGGGTGCCCGGGACCCCGCGGCGCTGGTGCTGGCGGCCTTGTTGATGCTCGGACTCGGGACCGGCTTGGTGCGCTTTGCGCGAACTCGCGCTCCCCGTCGGCCGAGTCCCGGCCACCGCTGAGACGCAGGAG
>JBDTFN010000098.1:0-8759 GCA_039937915.1 Jatrophihabitans sp.
CACCGCGTAGTGGCGCGCATCTACGACCCGAAACGTGCCGAGGTCTACGAAAGACTCGGGATTCCGACCGTCGCCACCGTGCCGTGGACGTCCTCGAGACTGATGCGGGCCGTGCTGGGCGAGTCCACCGCCGAGGCGTGGCGGGATCCCTCCGGGGATGTCGCGATGATCGTCGTCGACCCGCACGAGGGCTGGGTCGGCAAGTCCATCGTCGAGTTCGAGACCGCGACCGGCGCCCGGGCGGGACTCTTCCTACGCTTCGGCGCAGGCACGCTCCCGGTCCCGTCGACGCTGATCCAGTCCGGCGACAAGCTCTACATGCTCGCCACCGACGAGCACGCCCCCAGACTGCGCGAACTGGCCGCCCGGACGCCGGAAGGGACGGACTGATGCGCGTCGCCATCGCCGGGGCCGGTGCCGTCGGGCGCTCAATCGCCCGCGAACTGATCTCCAAGAACCACCAGGTACTGCTCATCGACCGCGACGTCAACAAGATCGACCCCGAACGGGTGTCTGGCGCGGACTGGCTGCACGGGGACGCCTGCGAGGTCGACAACCTCGAAGAGGCACGGCTCGAGGAGTGCGACGTCGTCGTCGGTGCCACGGGTGACGACAAGGTGAACCTCGTCGTGTCTCTTCTGGCCAAGACCGAATTCGCGGTGAAACGTGTCGTGGCCCGGATCAACCACCCGTCCAACGAGTGGTTGTTCACCGAGGCTTGGGGGGTGGACGTGGCCGTGTCCACACCCCGCGTGCTCGCCTCGCTCGTCGAGGAAGCGGTGGAGGTGGGCGACATCGTTCGGCTGTTCGGTCTGCGTGAGGGTCAGGCCAATCTCGTCGAGCTGACCCTGCCCGACGACGCCCCCTGCGCCGGCCGGGCCGTGCGCGAACTCACCCTGCCCAACGACACCACTCTCGTCGGCATCGTCCGCGGGCGCCGCGTGATCACGCCCCAGCCTGACGAACCGTTGGAAGGTGGTGACGAACTGCTGTTCGTGGCCCTGCCGGAAGCCGAGGACGCGTTGCGTATCGCTGTACTACCTGGCTGATCCGGGGAACGTCGACGCTAGGCCGTCGGCGTCTCGGCGATCTGCTTACGCGCCCTGCGGACCACGACGAAGGCAAAGGCCGCGGCGGCGATGAACAACGGGTACCCCATCGCGATGCGGGCGAAGGCCAACCATCCCGTCGCGTTCTCGCCGTAGAGGCGGAGTTGGACGAGCCCGCGAGCCAGGAACACCACCGTCGCGGCAACCGTCGCCCACGTATAGGCCAGCAGCAACGGCCGACGTCGGTGCCAGGCCACGGTGTCCTCGCCCGGGGTCGGATCGAGGAACTCCCACGCGAGTCCCACGAGCGGGCGGCGGACGATGACCGAGACGGCGAACGGCACCGCGTAGGCGAAGCTGGTCCAGATGCCCAGCAGGAAGTAGCCCCGTGCCTCACCCGTGCGCGAGGCGATCACGGCAGCGAGGACCACACCGAACAGCCCGGACAGCGCCTGCTGGGTCGACTGCTTGCGGACGAACCGGTACAGCGCGAGCACGAGCGCGGTCGACACCGCAGCGATGATCGCCGGACGCAGTGACGTCGCGACGTTGACGATCACGAACACGACGGTGGGGATCGCGGTGATCAGTGCGCCCTGCCAACCCCCGATACTGTCGATCATCTGCTGGCGATAGGTATCGCGCATCGAGGGCCGTGCCGCGTCAGCCGCGTGCTCGTCGGAAGGACGGTCGTCGGAATCGTTCACCGGTTCACCCAGGCCGATCGTCGTTCACTGGCCGGCCGCCGGCAGCAGCTCGTACCAGGGGTTGTAGATGGCGAGGCGGCCGTTGTGCTCGCCGACCCGCCCGCGCGCCATGACCCGCCGCCCCGGCTCCACCCCTGCGATGCGTCGGCGGCCGAGCCAGACGAGGTCCAAGGAATCCGAACCGTCGAACAGCTCGGCCTCCAGGGTCGGGACCGTCTCACTGGGCGTGTAGACCACGGTCCTCAACCGTCCGACGACGCGGACGTACTTTCCCCGCCGCAGATCACAGACATGCGTGCATTCGCGCTCATGCACTTCGTCGCGCAGGTCCACGGCGTCGAGAGACTCCGCGCTCGCGGTCAGGCGATGCAGAAGTGACAGTCGGCGGCTCACGCCAGTCAGGGTAGACGCCCAGGGCGCCCGCGCAGGCGACTACTCGGACCCGGGCAGTTCGATTCCCTCGGGCAGGCGCAGCGGGACCGGCTCGCGCACCGGCAGCGGCTCGGCACCCCGCACCACGACGACCCCGCGTAGCGCCTCCTCCAGCGCGCCGGCCTTGGCCGGGTCGGCCGCAACCGGGCCGGCGAACATCGCGCGCAGGAACCAGCGCGGACCGTCGACGCCGACGAAACGCACTGGCACGAGTCCCTTGCCGGTGTCGTCAGGCAGATTGCCGTGCAGTTCGGTGCCGAAGGAGCCTTCGTGCTCGGCGGCCGACGACTTACGCTGACTGTTCAAAGATTCGGCGAGTTCAGCGCGCACCTCGTCCCAGATTCCCTCGTTGCGCGGTGCGGCGAACACCCCGAGCTGCATGCTTCCCTCCGGCCCGGCCAAGGTGGCGGAGATGACCTGCTGCGCCTCGTTGAGGTCCACCCGCACGTCGAAGCCGTCGCCGACCGGCACCCGGATCGCACCGAGGTCCACCCGCGCCACGTCATCTTCAGGGGCGTCGCGGATGTCGTACGGACCGGTGGTCTGGTCCGGCTCCTCGCGCACCCGCTGGTCCCACGGTGGTGTCGCATCGATCTTGGACGCGTCCGTGCGCTTCTGCCTACGTCGTCCCGGCACTAATGGTGCCCTCTCTGCGAATTGGTCTGCGGAATGCTCTGGGAAGTATCGCTACCCGTCGCGGCGGCAAGCACGGCGGCACCGCCGGTCGAACCGTGACCGTCGCTCCCCCGCACCGACTGCGGCAACTGCTCGACCTCGATGAAGTGTGCGTGTTCCACACGTTGGATCACCAGTTGTGCGATCCGCTCTCCGCGGCGCAGGGTCACTGCGCTCGTCGAGTCGTGGTTGATGAGGATCACCTTGATCTCGCCTCGGTAGCCAGAGTCGATCGTGCCCGGCGCGTTGACGATGCCCAACCCGACCCTCGCGGCCAGGCCCGAGCGAGGGTGAACGAAGGCTGCGTAGCCGGGCGGAAGCGCGATGGCGACGCCGGTGCCGGTCACGGCACGCTCACCGGCCGCCAACGTCACGTCTTGGGCGGTCATGATGTCCGCTCCGGCGTCCCCCGGCAGCGCGTACAACGGCAGCGGCATTTCGGCGTCGAGACGTTGTACGAGCACCCGCGGCCGTGTGTCGGCGGGGGCCGCCTCGGCAGCGCGGTCGGTCATGGGGGCTGAGGCTACCCTCGGGGGTGTGAATGCTGGCAGCGACAGTCCCGTGAACCCGTGTGCGGACGTCGAGTACCGCGAGCCGTTGCGAACCCCCTGGTGGTGGTACCTCGTCGGCATCGGGGTGGCCGCCCTGCTCGCCGCCGAGTTCCGGGTCGCCGGCCTCCATCTGACGGTGTGGATCCCGTTCTGCACCATGCTCCCGCTGGCCGCAGGGATCGTTTGGGCGATCGGTCGTAGCACCCTCGAGGTGAGCGACGGCGAGATCCGAATCCGCGGCGCTCACCTGCCGTTGCGCTACGTCACCGGTGCGGTCGCCCTTGACGCCCGGACCCTTCGCCTGGTGGTCGGTCGCGAGGGGGATCCCGCGGCCTACCTGTCGATCCGGCCGTGGATCGGCCCTGGTGTGCAGGTGTGGATCGACGACGAGGACGACCCCACGCCGTACTGGGTGCTCAGTTCCCGTCGACCCGAAGAATTCGTCAAGGTTCTGCGCTCTCACCTGTAGACGGTCCTCGTCGGTTAGGTTTCGGACATGACATCAACCCAGCACGGTCGGCGTTTCGAAGGTCAGGTTGCTCTCGTCACCGGGGCCAGCCGTGGCATCGGACTGGCCGTGGCCGCCCGGCTCGTCGACGAGGGTGCGAAAGTCGTGGTGACCGCACGCAAGCCCGAGGGGCTCGCCGAGGCGATCGCCGTTCTCGGCGCTGAGAACGCCCGCGCGGTCGCCGGTCGTGGCGACGACGCCGAGCACCAGCGCGACGCGATTGCCACCGCGGTTCGCGAGTTCGGTCGCCTCGACGTGCTGGTGAACAACACCGGGATCAATCCGTCCTACGGCCCGATCCTGCAGACCGACGAGGGTGCCGCGCGCAAGATCATGGAGGTCAACGTGCTCTCGGCGCTGGCCTGGACGCGCGAGGCAGTGGCGGCAGGAATGGGCGAGGACTCCGTCGCCGCGGTCGTGAACATGGCCTCGGTAGCCGGTCTCGCCCCTGCCCCCGGTATCGCCTATTACGGCGTCAGCAAGGCGGCGCTGATCGGTCTGACCGTCCAGCTCGCGGCCGAACTCGCGCCGAAGATTAGGGTGAACGCGATCGCTCCGGCCGTGGTGAAGACCAAGTTCGCGGCTGCTCTCTACGAAGCGGACGAGGCAGCCGCGGCCGCGAACTACCCGCTGGGCCGCCTCGGCGTGCCGGAGGACATCGCCGCGGCGACCGCGTTCCTGGCCTCGTCCGACGCAGCGTGGATCACCGGTCAGACCCTGGTCGTCGACGGCGGCGGCGGACTGCGCGCCGGCGGCCTTTAGATCGTCACGCGCAGTCGCGACAGGTGAGCTGGCCCTTTTTCTCTCGCGCGAGCCTGCTGCGGTGGTGCACCAGGAAGCAGGACGAGCAGGTGAACTCGTCACTCTGCTTGGGCACTACTCGCACCGAGAGCTCCTCGCCCGACATGCTCGAGAGATCGGCTCCGGGCAGTTCGAGTGATTCGGCGAGTTCGGTCTCGTCAACATCGATTGAACCCGACTGGGCCTCGGCGCGACGCGCCTTGAGCTCCTCGATCGAGTCCTCGTTCAGTTCGTCAACATCTCCCCGACGCGGCGCGTCGTAGTCGGTGGCCATGCAGTCATCTCCTCGGTGGGATCTCCACGGTCGAGCGGTCGGCCCCGTACCCGGGGCCGGTCCTGGTTGGTCTTATGAACGGATTCCGATTCGTTCGCCGCTGCAACGTTCGGGACCTGCGTTTTGTGCCCGTCCGAGGGCGGATCTTCGCCGTACTCATCGGGGCCTAGCCGCGGAACGGTACCGCGTGGGCGTTGCGATCAAACGCACCGGCCCGCCGAATACATTCCCTCGCGTTCGCCGTTACGATTTGGCGTCTCACAGGGAGGAGCTCGACGCATGGGCAAGTCAGTGATTCGGCGTCCCCTTCCGGCGCTCGTCTCGTTGCTCGCGCTGCTGCTGCTGACCGGCATCGTCTGGTGGCGGGTGCTGAACCGCGACCCCGGCAACACGAGCGCCACCACCTCCCCCACCTGCCCGACGACAACCGCCCCTTCGACGACGTCCCCGACCGTCCTGCCGGCGCCGGGAGCAGTGACCTTGCAGGTCGTGAACTCGACCACCCGCAACGGAATCGCGGCAAGCGCACGTCGCACCCTGCAGCAGGAGGGCTTCCGCATCCCCGCGCAGGCCAGCAACGATCCGTCGACGGACCGGAAGAAGAACACCGGCGTCGCGCAGATCCGTTACGGCCCCACCGCAGAGCGCTCAGCCGCGCTCGTCCGCTATTACCTGCCCGGCGCGACGCTGGTCCGCACGACCAGCACGACCTCCACCATCGTGATCGCCCTCGGGGCGAAGTTCACGAAGGTCGTCGACGCGAAGGCGGTGGCCGCCGCACTGCGAAAGGACGACCGATCGGTCGCCACCACGTCCCCGACCCCACCCGGTGGGACCGCGAGCGTCAGCTGCTGACGTCGGCCCCGAGCACGCCGAGCAGATCGGCGAGTTCGGTGGCCACCGATGCCCCGGACGCGATGACGAGTCGCGATGACGGCGCTGCCGCACTCGGGCCGGACACGCGGCATCCCGCCTCGGCGGCGATGAGGGCACCGGCCGCGTAGTCCCAGGGGTGCAGGCCGGATTCGAAGTAGGCGTCCAGCCGGCCGTCCGCGACATGACACAGATCCAGCGCAGCCGATCCGAGCCGACGGATGTCGGCCACCTGAGGCAGCAGCGCCGCCACGACCGCGCCCTGACGTCTGCGCACCTCCGCGTCGTAGGAGAACCCGGTCCCGACGACGGCACGGGCGAGTGGGACCTCCCGCGGACCGTCCAGTCGTCGTTCGCCCAGGAACGCGCCACGGTCGACACAGGCTCGAAACATTTCTGCCGTGGCCACGTTGATGACGGCTCCGGCAACGACCTGACCATCAAGTTCGGCGGCGACCGACACCGCGTACTGCGGCAGACCCAGGACGAAGTTCACCGTTCCGTCGATCGGGTCGAGGATCCAGCGGACCAGCGAGGTCCCGGTCCGCGAGGCACCCTCTTCCCCGAGGATCGAGTCGTCCGGCCGCCGCCGCTCGATCTGCTCGGTCAGCCAGCTCTCGGCCGCACGGTCGACGTCGGTGACGAGGTCGGTGGGCGTGCTCTTGACGCCAACTGCGAGCGCTCGGCCCCGCGCGGCGCGGATCAGCCGCGCAGCGCCTTCGGCAAGCTCCACCGCCAGGACCGCGAGCTCGCCGGACAGCTCGGATGCGTCGCTCATGTCCCTATCGCATCACAGGTGCGCGGGCCCGACAGCGACCGGAGTCGCGGTAGGGACGGCGTCAATGCGTTGGTACTAGGGTCCGGTGCATGCCAGCCGCGGACGCAGCGTCACATCAGGCTTTCGGGATCGATATCGGCGGTACCGGCATCAAGGGAGCCGTCGTCGACACCGCGAGCGGGGAGCTGCTCACCGAACGCCAACGAATACTCACCCCACAGCCGGCCACGCCGGAAGCGGTCGCCGAGATCGTGACCCGACTGGTGGGCGACGCCGGCTGGACCGGTCGCATCGGCGCCACCTTCCCAGCGGTCATCAAACACGGCGTGGCCCAGTCCGCGGCCAACGTCGACCCGTCCTGGGTCGGGACCGATGTCGACGCGGTGTTCACGAAGGCGGTCGGGGCCGGCAGCGAGGTGATCGTGCTCAACGACGCCGACGCGGCCGGGATCGCCGAGGATCGCTTCGGCGCCGCTAAGGGTGTCTCAGGCGTCGTCCTGATGCTCACGTTCGGCACCGGTATCGGCAGCGCGTTGCTGATGAACGGTGTCCTGGTGCCGAATACCGAACTAGGCCATCTGGAACTCGACGGCTACGACGCCGAGACCCGCGCCGCTGCGTCGGTACGCGATGAACACGGGATGTCCTATCGCAAGTGGGCCAAACGCGTGAACGCTTACATGCAGCACGTGGAGCGGTTGTTCAGTCCGGACCTATTCGTAGTCGGTGGCGGCGTAAGCAAGAACGCCGACAGATGGGTTCCGTTCCTCGAGCTCAACACACCGGTCGAACCGGCGCGTCTGCTCAACGATGCGGGCATCGTCGGTGCGGCGATCGCGGCCATCGAGCACGCCGGCAGATGAGTCCGACCCGCCGCGGGCCGACACCGGCGCGGCGACCTCGCGGGCAGCAGTACACTTCGTTTCCAGGGAACTGCGCTCGTACTGGGTTCGATATCTGAGCCAACCAACAGACGGCCTGCGACCCCGACACGTTCACCCGCGTCCCGCGGTCAGCTCCGCGCCCGGACTATCAGTTCGATGCGCGCTCCGTGGTGAAAGGTCTTCAGTGGTATCCAGCAAGCGGCCATCGGCCCTCGAAGAATCTGTCCGCCCCGTCTCGGCCACGCCCGCGACCAAACGTGCCGCGACGGCGACAGCCGTCCCGGCCGCCAAGGCCGCGGCGAAAAAGGCGGTGCCGGCCAAGAGCACACCCGCCAAGTCGGCCCCGACCAAGGCCGCAGCCAAGGCCGCTCCTACGGCGGCCAAGACCGCCGCGCGGAAGGCCACCCAGGCGACGCCCCGGGCCGCTAAGGCCAAAGCCGGGGATGAGGCCACCGAGGCCACCGAGACCGTCGAGGGCGCCACCACCGAGGCGCCGGCGGACGGCGAGACCAAGGCCGAAGGCACCGAGTTCACCTGGGACGAGGACGCCGAGGAGGAGTCGGAGGCGCTCCGCCAGGCACGCAAGGACGCGGAGATGACCGCGTCCGCCGACTCGGTTCGTGCCTACCTCAAGCAGATCGGCAAGGTGGCGCTGCTCAACGCCGAGGAGGAGGTCGACCTCGCCAAGCGAATCGAGGCCGGTCTCTACGCCGCCGAGCGGATCCGCCAGGCCGAGGAGGCCGGGGAGAAGCTCAGCACGCAGATGCGTCGAGACCTTCGCTGGATCGTGCGCGACGGCGAGCGGGCCAAGAACCACCTGCTCGAGGCCAACCTGCGGCTGGTCGTGTCGCTGGCCAAGCGCTACACCGGGCGTGGGATGGCCTTCCTCGACCTGATCCAGGAGGGCAACCTCGGCCTGATCCGTGCGGTCGAGAAGTTCGACTACACGAAGGGCTACAAGTTCTCGACCTACGCGACGTGGTGGATCCGTCAGGCCATCACCCGCGCGATGGCTGACCAGGCGCGCACCATCCGCATCCCCGTCCACATGGTCGAGGTCATCAACAAGCTCGGTCGCATACAGCGTGAACTCCTGCAGGACCTCGGCCGCGAGCCGACCCCGGAGGAACTCGCCAAGGAAATGGACATCACCCCGGACAAGGTGCTGGAGATCCAGCAGTACGCCCGAGAACCGATCAGCCTCGACCAGACCATTGGCGACGAGGG
>JBDTFN010000099.1:0-10865 GCA_039937915.1 Jatrophihabitans sp.
TGACGCGGCAGGGTGAGCCGGAACTGCGCGCCCCGCCCGCGCTCGCCCCAGGCTTGCAGCCAGCCGTCGTGAAGCCGGGCGTCCTCCAGAGAGATAGCCAACCCCAGGCCGGTACCGCCGGTGAGCCGGCTGCGCGACGGGTCGCCGCGCCAGAAGCGGTTGAACACCAGACTGGCCTCGCCCGGGCGCAGGCCGACCCCGTGGTCACGCACGGTGACCGCCGCAGCGTCCTCGTCGAACCCGATCGTGACGACGACCGGCTTCCCCTCGCCGTGGTCGAGCGCGTTGCCGAGCAGATTGCGCAGGATCCGCTCCACGCGTCGGGCGTCGATATCGACGGTCACCGCGACGTCGGGCTGCGAGATCACCACCCGGCTCCCGTGCGCTTCGGCCAACACCCGGGCGCCCTCGACCGCGGTCGCCACGGTGGACCGTAGGTCGACCGGCGTCGACTCCAGGTGCGCTGCTCCCGCGTCGTGCCGCGAGATCTCGAGCAGATCGCCGAGAAGCGACTCGAAGCGGTCCAACTCGTCGTGCATGAGTTCGGCGGCTCGGCTCAGTTCGGGGGCGAACTCGTCCCGACTGGCGAACAAGAACTCCGAGGCCATCCGGATGGTCGTCAACGGCGTGCGCAGCTCGTGGGACACATCGCTGGTGAATCGGCGTTGGAGGCGTGAAAGGTCCTCCAGGCGCCGGATCTGACGCTGCAGGCTGTCGGCCATGTCGTTGAACGAACGTCCGAGCAGGCCGATGTCGTCGCTGCTCTTGACCGTGATCCGCTTGGACAGGTCGCCGGCCGCGAGCCGACCCGCGGTCTCGCGCACAACCCGCACCGGACGCACGACCTGCCGGGTGACCAGGAGCGCGATGCCCAGGACGAGCACCACCAGGGCCAGACCGGCCAGAGCCACCGTGCGTTGGATGAGCGCGATGGTGCGTTCCTCGGCCGTCAGCGGGAAAAGGTAGTACAGCTCGAACAGGCCGGTTCGGGCCTGGATGGGCTCCCCCACGATGTACCCGGGCACCGTGGCCTTCGACGTCGGTGTCCGCTGCACCGGTGCGTACTGCGCGGCCAGGCTGGCGCCCCGTACGGCTATCCGGAGATCAGCCGGGATAGCGACCCGGTCGAGGTCATCGTCGCGGGCGCTCGCCGACAAGACGACGATGGTGAACAGCCCGGCGCCGGTGGACGTCCCGTCGGCGGTCAGGTTCGCGATGATCTCCTGCCGGGCGTTCACGACGTCGGCCGGTACCCCGGCGTCCACGTCCGCGAATACCGTTTTGGCGGTCTGCAGCCCGATCCGCGCCTGGTTGATCGCGGCGGTCTCCTTCGCCGCGAGAACGCCGCCGACCACCTTGTCGACGAGGAACAACCCGATCACGACGACGACGAGACCGGTGACCAGAACGGTGGTCGAGCCCACCCGCAACTGAAGCGAACGCCGCCAGGTCTGCAGCATCTGCCGGCCGACGCCGTGCAGCCAGCCACCCAACCGCCGGACGGCATGCGGCCTGTTACGCGGGGCCGCCTCGAGCGAACGGTCGCCGAAACCCGCGCCGACGGGATGCGCGGACGGAGCCGACAGGTCGAGGTCCACGTCGGACTACGGCGGGCCGGCTTTGTAGCCGACCCCGCGAACGGTGAGGACGACCTCGGGACGCTCCGGGTCGCGTTCGACCTTGGCCCGCAGTCGCTGGACGTGGACGTTGACGAGTCGGGTGTCGGCCGCGTGCCGGTATCCCCACACCTGTTCGAGGAGGACCTCACGGGTGAAGACCTGCCGAGGTTTGCGGGCCAGCGCGACCAGCAGGTCGAACTCGAGTGGCGTGAGCGCGATCGTCACACCCTCGCGGGTGACCTGGTGGGCCTGCACGTCGATCTGCACCGCGGAGTCGGGCGGACCGATGGACAACGTCTCGCTGACAACGTCGTCGTGGTGGCGCAGTCGGGCCCTCATCCGCGCGACGAGTTCCTTAGGCTTGAACGGCTTCAGGACGTAATCGTCGGCACCGGACTCGAGGCCGAGCACGACGTCGACGGTGTCGGTCTTCGCCGTCAGCATGATGATCGGCGTCCCGCTTTCGGCGCGGATCAGGCGGCACACGTCGATGCCGGACATCCCGGGCAGCATCAGATCGAGCAGCACGACGTCGGGCCGCGTATCGCGAAAGGCCTGCAGGGCCAGCGATCCGTCGGCGACGAAAGCGGGGTCGAATCCGTCGGTCCGCAGCACGATGCCGAGCATGTCCGCAAGAGGGGCGTCGTCCTCCACAACCAGAACACGAGGTTTCACGCTGCCCATGGTGTCATCTCCGGCCTGGCAGAGTGGGGATTCGCCCGCGCCGGGCGTCGTCCGATTCGACGACGACATGATGGGACACGCCCGGTCACGGCCACGGGAGCGGGACTACGGGAGGGCACGAGCGATGGACGCGGGGATCGGCCAGGCACCGCCCGCCGTCCCGCTACGCCCGCTCGGCGTCGCCGAACTACTCGACGGCGCGATCCGCACGGTTCGTTACAACGCCCGTACCTCGTTCGCTCTCGCGCTGCCCGTCGCCGTGGTTCGAGCGAGCATCGTCGCGGTGGTCGCCTACCACTCGGTCGGCAACCAGGACCTGGCCATCGTGCAGATCCTGGCCTCGGTGTTCGTGTCGGCCATGTTCGGGACACTGCTCGCGGGCCTGCTCGCTCCGGCCTACACCGACGAGATGCTCGGTCACCGGCTCTCCCCCGCTCAGACGCTGCGTCGGGTGGGGCGATCCGGGTTCGGTCTGCTCGGTCTGATCGTGATGGTCGCGGTGGCGCAGGAGGTCGGCGTTGTTCTGCTGTTCGTCGGCGGGGCGTGGCTGTGGGGGATCTGGGCGGTCGCGGCGCCGGTCGTCTCGGTCGAAAGACTCGGTCCCCGCGCCGCGCTGGCCCGTTCGTTCGACCTCGTCCGCACGCAGTTCTGGCGGGTCTGGGGCATTCGTTCGCTGCGATGGGTGCTGAGCACCGTCCTGGGGTTGTTCGTCTCGTTGCCCTTCACGCTGCTCGCAGCGGCCATCAGCGACTCCGACCCGTTCGCCACCAGCGGCGGGCAGATCGGCAATGTCTCGCTCTACGTGACGCTGACCGCACTCGGGAGTGTCGTGGCGCTGACGATCGTGGGGCCGATCAGCGCGGCGGTCGATGCCCTGCTCTACCTCGACCTGCGGATGCGACGTGAGGGACTGGATCTGGTCATCGGGCTGCCTCCGTTGCCGGCAGCGACTGCCGGCGCGCCCCGCCAGGCCATCACCGCATGGTGATCGTTGCCGGCCACGTCGGCCGGATTGTCGAGGCCCTCACCGGTGACGCCCCCGGCAACCCCATCGGCGGGTCCGCGGCGCAGCGCGCCGCGCGGGCCGAACTCGCGCGCGGTGAGTACCACCGCGACGACCCGGGGCCGATTCAGCGGGCGCTGAACTGGATCGGTGACCGGCTCGGTTCGCTGCTCTCCGGCGGCACCGGAGATCACGCTCTGCTGCTGTTGTTCGTGGTTTTGTTGGTGATCGGCATCGTGATCGTCGTCCGCGCCGGTTGGCCGACCCGCACCGGCCGCGATGAGGGGCAGGCCCGGTTCGATCCGCTCGCGCCGGCCGCGTCGCACGATCACCGACGCCTGGCCGGGCAGTTCACCGCCGAGGGACGCCGCGCCGAGGCGCTGCGCGAGTGGCTGCGGGCCGCGGTACAGACGATCGAGGACCGCGGTGTGCTGCCTCCCCGTCCGGGACGTACCGGTGCCGCGACCGCGCGTGCAGCGGCGCCCGCCCTGCCGAGCGCGGCCGAGCACCTGACCGCGGCGATGACCGCCTTCGACGAGGTCTGGTTCGGGGGGCGGGCCGCGACCGATGCCGACGTCCGAACAGGCCGGGCGGCGGCTGACACGGTGCTCACCGCACGCATCGTCAGCGGCGTGCCCGCACCCGACGGGCTGGCCGTCCCGTGGTGACGACCGAGGTTCGCGGCACCTCGACGGGTGCCGTCATCGCCCCGGCATGGCGACGGCTGCGGTTCTGGGTCGCGTTCGCGGTGGCTCTGATTGTCGGGGCCGTGGTACTCGCCGCGTTCTCCGGCGATGCCGGGCGACCACTGGACCCGGACTCTGCGAGCAAGCACGGCAGCAAGGCGCTCGCGCGCCTGCTGGCCGACTACGCCAGTCCGGTCGTGCGGACGACGTCAGTGGACGACGCCATCGCGGCCGGCGGTACCGACGCGACGATCCTCATCACCGCTCCGGACGAGTACTCCGCGGCACAACTCGATCGGCTGCGGCGATCAGCCCATCGACTCGTTCTCGTGCAGCCCGGTAGCCGCACACTGACGCGCCTGGTCGCCGGAGTCGAACCCGCTCCGGAGGCCGACTACGACTCCGGGGCGCGGTGCCCGCTCGCCGGCGCCCGCGCAAGCGGCGAGGTCGACTGGCCGGTCGACACCACCGCCTATTCGACCACTTCCGCCTCCTCGACAAGGGTCGATGCGACGCCGTGTTTCGGTGGAGCGGTCGTGGTCGCGGACGGCGGCGCGGTGGTCGTGCTCGGTTCCGCCGCAGTGCTGCACAACGAGAACCTCGCCCACAGCGGCGTGGCCGCACTGACCGTCAACCTGCTGAGCGCTGATCGCACCGCGTCCCGGGTCGTGTGGCTGCTGCCCGGTGCCGACACTGCCGGGGCTGGCGCTGCCTCGATCTGGGACCTGTTCCCGGCCGGGGCGTACCGGGTGTTCTGGTGCCTCATCGGCGTCGGGCTGCTGATTGCGGTGTGGCGGGCCCGCCGCCTCGGCGGCGTCGTCGCCGAACCGCTGCCGGTAATCGTCCGGTCGGCGGAGGTCGTCGAGGGCCACGGGCGGCTCTACCACCGCGCCGGTGCCCGCGACCGTGCCGCGCACGCTCTGCGATCCGCGGCGGTGCGCCGCCTCACCGTCACGCTAGGCCTGCCGCGCGGCTCGCGCGCGGACGACGTCGCGGTCGCTGTGGCCCCGTTGATCGGTCGACCACCGGCCGAGGTCACCGCTCTGCTCGCCGGTGCGGTTCCGGCCAGTGACAGCGACCTGGTGCACTTGGCCACCCACCTTGACCGTATCGAGGCCGCCACCGGCGGCGCACTGTCGGAAGGGAACTGATGTCGGAGTCTGAGAACGAGGCCTCGAGCGCACGTGCACGCGAGGGACTGATCCGGTTGCGTGCCGAGGTGGGCAAGGCGGTGGTGGGGCAGGACGCCGCTGTCACGGGTCTGCTGATCGGATTGCTGTGCCGGGGACACGTCCTGATCGAGGGCGTCCCCGGCACCGCGAAGACCCTGCTCGTGCGCGCGGTGGCCGCCGCGCTCGACCTCACCACGACCAGGGTGCAGTTCACCGCGGATCTGATGCCCGGCGACATCACCGGCTCGCTGATCTACGACGCCTCGACGAGCAACTTCGTGTTCCGCGAGGGTCCGGTGTTCACCAACCTGCTGCTCGCCGACGAGATCAACCGGACGCCACCGAAGACGCAGTCGGCGCTGCTCGAGGCGATGGAGGAACGGCAGGTCTCCGTCGACGGCTCGCCCCGGCCGCTGCCCGACCCGTTCTGCGTGATCGCCACCCAGAACCCGGTCGAGTACGAGGGCACCTACCCGCTGCCCGAGGCGCAACTGGACCGGTTCCTGATCAAGGTGATGATGCCGTTGCCCGACCGCGACACCGAGACCCGCATACTCGCCGCGCATGCCGCCGGGTTCGACCCGCGGGACCTGACCGGGGCCGGCCTGCGTCCGGTCGCCTCCGGGGCCGATCTCGCCGCCGCCACGGCCGCGGTCGCCCGGGTGCGGATCGACCCGGCGATCCTGTCCTACATCGTGGAGTTGGCGCGGGCCACGCGTTCGGCCCCGTCGGCCGCCCTCGGGGTCTCCCCCCGCGGCGCCACCGCACTGCTCGCGACGTCGAGGGCGTGGGCGTGGCTCGCCGGCCGTCAGTTCGTGACCCCCGACGATGTGCAGTCACTGGCTCGCCCGACCTTCCGGCATCGCATCCAACTGCGGCCCGAGGCCGAGATCGAGGGTGTGTCGGTGGACGGCGTACTTGAGAGCGTGCTGGCCTCCGTACCTGCGCCGCGCTGATCGAGGTTTGTCGTGGTCATCGCCGGTCGGCTGGTCGCTCTTGCGGCCCTCGGCGTGCTGCTCGCCGCGGTGTCGGCGGCCGCGATCGGGGTGTACGTCGCCGCGCTCGTCGTGCTGGTCGGGGTGGACTTCGGTCTGGCCGGACGCATCGCCGACCTGCGGCTTGACCGGGACGTCAGCGCACCGACTCGTCTCGGTGAGCCGAGTGCGACGACGCTGAACCTCACGAACGCCGGGCGCCGCACGGTGCGCGCACTCGTCCGCGACGCGTGGGTGCCCTCGGCCGGTGCGACGCCGCGTCGCCAATCGATCACGGTGCCGGCCCGGGAGCGTCGCCGCGTCGTCACCGCATTGCTGCCCACCCGGCGCGGTGAGCGGCGAGCAGCCCGGGTGACGATCCGCTCCTACGGTCCCCTGCGCCTCGCGGCCCGGCAACGGGCACTCGACGTCCCCGGCGTGCTGCAAGTCCTGCCGGCTTTCGCGTCGCGACGGTTCCTGCCCGAGAAGTTGTCCCGGCTGCGGCAGATCGACGGTGCCGTTCTGGTCCGTCAGCGCGGCCAGGGCAGCGAGTTCGACGCTTTGCGCACCTATGTCGTCGGTGACGACGTCCGGGCGATCGACTGGCGGGCCACCGCACGCTCGCGAGATCTCGTCGTGCGCACCTGGCGTCCGGAGCGGGACCGGCACATCGTCTTGGCCATCGACACCGGGCGCTCCTCCGCGGCCCGACTCGGCGACGAGCCGCGATTGGACGCCGCGCTCGACGCGAGTCTGCTGCTCGGCGCGCTGGTCGCGCGGGCCGGTGACCGGGTCGCCCTGGTCGCCGCGGACACCGTGGTCCGAGCCCGGCTCGGCCTCACCGGTGGTCGTGACGTGCTGCCCCGGCTGGTCGGGGCCCTTGCCCCGTTGGAGCCGGCCCTCGTCGAGACCGACCCACAGCTGCTCGCCGCGCAGGTGCTTCGCCAGGTGTCCAGGCGCTCTTTGGTCGTGCTGTTCAGCGCACTCGACACGGCCGCGGACACCGGGCTGCTACCGGCCGCCCGACTGCTGTCTGGACGACACGAGGTGGTTGTCGCGTCGCCGACCGATCCGGCCCTGGCCGTGCTGAGCCACGGCCGCGGCACAGCCGGCGAGGTCTATGCCGCAGCCGCGGCCGAACTCAGCGCGGCCCGGCGCGCAGCGGTGGTCGAGCAGTTGTCCGCAGTCGGCGTCCACGTCGTAGACGCACCCGCGGACATCTTCGCCTCGAAGGTCGCTGACGCCTACCTCGACCTCAAGGCCGCCGGGCGGCTCTGAGCTAGTCCAGAGCCCCGCCGTACACACCCCATTATTTTCAGCCCGACATGAAGCCGTTCGCGTGATAGAACGACCCCGAAACGTGCTCTAGTCGTTTCGGACCGGGGGCTTTCTGTGACAACATCGTCGACTCGTCGTCGCCGCGCCATGCGGATCACGGCGGGTGCGGTCACCGTGTCTGTCGCGATCGCGACCGTCTCCGTCGCGCCGAGTAGCGGTGCACCCGCCTCGGCGCCGTCGCACACCTACCGGGCCAACGACTACGCCGACGGACAGGCGATGAGCATCTTGCCGCCCGGCGAGAACGGCCTGGTGAACGCCGCGGACGCGGCCACCTTCGAGCTGACGAAGGCCCGGCCGGCCAACAGCCAGGACCAACTCGGCAAGTACGCGAACCTGCTCTACGGCTATCACTCGGTCACCGACGCGACACTCGGCAGGTACTACGACGACGAGTCCTTCGGCGTTCGTCCCACGGACGTCATCCGTACCGAGAAGCCCGGTCCGGGCGTCACGATCTACCGCGACACCCACGACGTGCCACACGTCTACGGCGAGACGAGCCAGACCATGGCGTTCGGCGCCGGGTACGCGCAGGCCGAGGACCGCCTGTTCCTGATGGACGTTCTGCGTCATTACGGCGCGGGCACGCTCTCGTCCTTCCTCGGGGGCTCCTGCGAATTCGAGCAGATGGATCACGACCAGCTGTTGCTCTCGCCCTATACCAAGGCCCAGGCAATCGCCCAGGTCAACGCACTGCCCGCGGAGTACGGCCAGCAGGGCCTGTTCGCCAAGTCGCTCATCGAGAACTACGTCAAGGGCGTGAACGCCTACATCGCCGCCACCCGCACCGATTTGACCAAGCTCCCGGCCGATTACGCCGCTGCCGCACCATCGATCCTGCCCACGACGTGGGGTGTCGAGGACGTCGTCGCGATCGCCGGTCTCATCGGCGGCATCTTCGGCCGCGGCGGCGGGGGGGAGGTCGCCAACGCCCACCTGCTGCAGTACCTGCAAAAGCAGCTCGGAGTCACGAAGGGCGCGGCCGCGTTCGCGCAGTTCCGCACCTCCAACGACCCGCTCGCCCCGACGACGTCGCACGCGCGATTCCCCTATGAGATCCCGGGCAAGATCGACCCGAACACCACCGCACTGCCGGACTACAACGTGGCGGTGACCGGCGGACCGGTCGCCACCGACCCGAACTGCAACCTGCAGAAGCCGAACCCGGCTGCGTTGTCGATCATCAAGGGTCTCTCGCAGGTGCCGAAGCACATGAGCAACGCGCTGGTCGTCAACGCCGACCACACCGTCGACGGACACCCCGTCGCGGTGTTCGGGCCGCAGGTCTCCTACTACGCGCCGCAGATTCTGTCCGAACTGGACCTGCACTCTCCTGACTACGCCGCTGAGGGTGTCTCCTTCCCCGGGACCGGCATCGTCGAGCTGGGCCGCGGCACTGACTACGCCTGGTCGGCGACCTCGGCCGGCAGCGACCTCATCGACCAACGATTGGAAAAGATCTGCAACCCCGCCGGCGGCAAGCCGGCCGCTAACGGCACATCGTATGAGTACCAGGGCTCGTGCGTGCCGATGGACAACGAGCAGTTCAACGAGACCGTCCTGCCGAAGGTCGGCGGGATGGGCGCACCTGCGCAGCTGAATCACACCATCCATCTGACCCGGCACGGCGTCGTGCAGGGCTGGACCACCGCAGGCGGCCAACCGGTGGCGATCGTCACCCAGCGCTCGACGTACAACCACGACATCGACTCCGTGGTCGGCTTCCTGCACTGGGGACAGCCGGCGCTGACCCATGACGCGAAGTCCTGGATGAAGGGCGCCGAACAGGTCTCGTTCACCTTCAACTGGCTCTACGTAGACGATCGTGACACGGCCTACTACGTCAGCGGCAAGGACCCGGTGCGTCCCACGAACGTCAACCCGGACCTGCCGACCTGGGGTACCGGCAACGCCGAGTGGCAAGGCTACCTGTCCTCGACCGGTCACGTACACGAGATCAATCCACCGAGCGGGTACTTCGTCAGCTGGAACAACAAACCCGCTCCCGGCTTCGCCGCCTCGGACGACCAGTACGGCTACGGCCAGGTCTACCGCTCGATCATGCTGGTCAACCAGCTGAACCAGCAGCTCGCAGCGCACGGCGGCAAGCTCACCCGCGCTGACGTCGTCAAGGCGATGGAGACCGCAGCGTCGCAGGACCTCGACGGCGTGTCGGTGCTACCGCCGCTGCTCCAGCTGCTCCACGGTCGCTCGGAGCCGGCCGGCGTCGCGGCGATGATCTCGATGCTGCGCGCCTGGGTCGCCGACGGCGCGCATCGCCTGAAGTCCAAGACCGCGGACACGCAGTACCAGCAGGCGGCCGCGATCGCCATCTCCGACGAGCTGCTGCCCAACCTGATCCGGGCGCTCTACGACCCGATCCTGGCCCCCGGCGGTCTCGGCTCTGCCGGCTCGAACGGCGGCGCAACCGCGCCGGCCTACAGCGCGTTGCCGATGCAGTTCATCAATACGCCGAACTCCGGCGGAGCCCACCTGGGTAGCGCCTACGACGGTGGGTATGAGAGCTACCTCGTCGCCACCCTGCAGCAGCTGCTGGGCCAGCACCCGGTCGACGGCTTCGGCACCGAGATCACCGCTCACGAGTGCAACGGTGGACCGTCCACCTGCGGCGCGGCGATCGATGCGGCCCTGCGCAAGACCTACGACTCGCTGGTCACGGCCAACGGGTCGTCGGCGGTGCCCTCATGGACGAGCTCTTCGGACTCTGCCGCGGCGAAGCAGACGATGCCGGTGTTCGACGCGATCAACTTCCGGGCCCTCGGCATCGTCGGTCAGCCCGCGATCGACTGGCAGAACCGGCCGACGTTCCAGCAGGTGGTGCAGTTCCCCCGCCACCGGCCGCGCAGCTCCGGTGGCGCGGGCTCGAACGGGACGCATCCCGGTGCCGGCACCGGTTCCAGCTCGCCCGGTAATGGGACGTCCGGCCCGGCCGGCGGCACAGCTATTCCGACCGCCGTTCCGGCCGGGGAGGCGACCCGATCGGCGTGGACCGCCCCGGTGCTGATGGACGTCCTTCTCGGGCTGTTGCTGATGATTCTTGTCGGCCGCACGGTGGCGTGGCGCCGGCGTGGAGACCGCGGCTGACCGGCAGGACCTCGCGATCCCATCAAATCGCGATCGGAGATCTAAGCGACCGGGACAACGTCTCCCAGATCGACGGTGTCGCCGGTGAAGCCCGCCCGAACACCTCGGCCTCCCAGAACGACGACGTAGCCGACGAACGCCAGGAACGCAGCTACACCGATCGTGATCCGCGACCAGGTCGGCAGTCCGGACGGCGTCACGAAGGCCTCGATGACCCCCGACACAAGCAGGACCCCGGCCAGTCCCAGCGCGACGACCGCAGTGGTTCGACCGGCTTCGGC
>JBDTFN010000100.1:0-16536 GCA_039937915.1 Jatrophihabitans sp.
TCGAAGACCAGAACGCTGAGTTCGGGCTCGAGCAGAAGCCGGACGTGGTCCCGGGACCGGATCACCTCCGCCCCGGCGCGGGTGACGGCCAAGGTCGTCTCGATCGCCTCGGTGTAGGCGTCCGTGCCGTGCACGGCGAGGGAGAACCAGAAGGGCAGCCCCCGAGCGCGGCGGGTGAGTTGGATGGCGAAGTCCGAGGGGTTCCACTCGCCCTCGACGTTGACCGCGTCCAGGTAGCTGGCGTGCTGGGTGTGGGCCACCCGCGCCTGTAGGGGATCCCGGTAGATGAGCGCGCAGGAGTCGAACGGGGCGAACAGCCACTTGTGCGGGTCGACGATGAACGAATCGGCGTGCTCGACGCCGTCGAACAGGTGTCGCACGCTGGGGGCGGCGAGTCCGGCGCCGCCGTAGGCGCCGTCCACGTGCAGCCACCATCCGTGTTCGCGGACCACCGTCGCTATGCCGGCGATGTCGTCGACGATCCCGAGGTTGGTGGTGCCCGCGGTGGCGACCACGGCGAAGATCCCGTCCCGAACCTCGTCCGCCAGGCCCTCGACGGTCCGGCGCAGGGCCGCGCCCGTCAGCCGACCGCACTCGTCGCCGGGGACCAGGATCATGTCGACGTCCATGACGATGCGCAGCGCGTGCTCGACCGACGAGTGCGTCTGTTCGGTGACGCAGACCGCCCAGCGTCGCGGGCGTTCACCGCGTTGGCGTAGCGCCGACTCGCGTGCGGCGACGAGCGCGGAGAGGTTGCCGATAGTCCCACCCTGCACGAAGGCGCCACCGGATTCCGGCGGCAGTCCGGCCAGATCGGCCAGCCAACGCAGGGCCTGGTTCTCGGCGTAGACCGCGCCCGAGCCCTCCAGCCACGACCCGGAATACATGCTCGTCGCCCCCACGAGCATGTCGAAGGCTGCCGCGGCCTTGGTCGGAGCGCTGGGGATGAAGGACAGGTAACGCGGGTGGTCGACGGACAGGCAGGCCTTGCCCAGGACGTCGCGCCAGACCCGCAGCGCCTCGTCCGAGCCGATGCCCGTGGCGGTCACCGTCGCGCCGACGGCGTCGTCGAGTTCCTCGGGCGTCCGGGGCCGGTCGATGGGGGCCTGCATCGCAAGACGATCAAGGCACAATTCGGCGAGCACCTTCGCGGTGTGCTCGTCGTCGGGCGTGTAGCGGTGCACGGCGCATGAGCGTACGTCGCCACCTTCGGGTCTCGGTGAGCGCGCCTCGAAATGCGCGCCTTGCGATGGGAACGCTGAGAGCCGGGCCAGCGTTTAGCGCAAGTACAGGTTCATTTGGTTGCCTCGTCCTATGAAGTGCAATGGGATGGCGTGAGGTGAGGTCATGACGGTCGACTCGACCAGCGATGCACCCGTGTGGGTACCGCCCACATGGGACGCGGTCGTGCGCGAACACGCCGACCGGGTCTATCGGCTGGCATACCGCCTCTCCGGTAACCGAGCCGACGCGGAGGACTTGACCCAGGAGACGTTCGTCCGGGTTTTCCGGTCGCTGACCGAGTACAAGCCGGGGACCTTCGAAGGGTGGCTGCACCGCATCACCACGAACCTGTTCCTGGACATGGTCCGTCGTCGGCAGCGGATCCGCTTCGACGCCCTGCCCGAGGACGTCGGCGATCGTCTTGCCGGTACCGGCCCCGGCCCGGAGCAGAGCTACGACCAGATGCACCTCGACCCGGAGATTCAGGCGGCCTTGGACGACCTGCCGCCGGACTTCCGCGTCGCTGTAGTCCTGTGCGACCTCGAACAGCTGTCCTACGAGGAGATCGCGGCCACGCTGGGCATCAAGGTCGGCACTGTCCGTTCCCGCATCCACCGTGGACGCGTGTTGCTGCGCGCGGCGTTGGCGCATCGTGCTCCCGGCCTGCGTCCGGTCGAGCCCGGTGTCGCGATGAGCGATGTGTAGGCGGCGATGACGTCCCAACACCTGTCCGACGAGGCCGTGGCGGCGTTCGCCGACGGCGTCCTGACCGGTCACGCCCGGGCTCGCGCGATGCGGCACACCGCCGAGTGCGCGGAGTGTGACGCGGCGGTCCGGGAACAGCGGTTGGCCGTGCTCGCGCTGCGTTCGGCGCCGGCGCCGGCGCTCCCATCGGGTCTCGTCGACCGCCTGCGGGGTCTTCCCGGGACCACGCCGCTCCATGCACCGTCGACCACAGTCGCGCCGGACGGTTCGCTGATGTTGTCGACGATGGCGCCCACCGCGGCCCTCGTACCGATTACCCGGCCGGCATCGGCACGGCACGGGCACCGGATCCGGCCGCTTGCGACGACGGCCGCGCTACTGGCGGTCGCGGGGGTGCTGACCTCTGGTGCGGTGCTGGCCGAACCGAACGCCCCGGCACCCGGGAACGGCACCACGCTGCGCGACGTGGCGCCGAGCACCACCACGGTGCCCATCAGCCCCGAGCTCACGTTCGGGACCGTCACCCTGTTGCGTCCGGGTGGCCGCTGAGCTACGCCGCTGAGCCACGCCGCTGAGATCCGCCGCTCAGAACGCCGACGGGTCGCCCGCCGGCTGGCCGGTGAGGCAGACTCGGAGAGCAGAACGACCACGAATCGACGAGGAGTAGCCGCGTGACCGAAGGCAGCGACGTGGGGCGGCACTCTGTCGCTGAGTCGTCGGCTGACCGGCCACAGGCGCGTACGGACGACTTCGTCCGTCCCGCGGGTGTGAACGGCGGATTCGCGCCGTACGCCCACGTCGAGTCCTACACTGCGCCGCCGCCGACCGTGTCTCCGGCCGAGGCGGCCGTGTTCGGACGCCCGCCCGGCGTCGACGGGTTCGCGCCCGGCGGGCGACTCGCCCCCAGACATGTCCAGCAGGCCCCCATCCCGCGGATGTTCTCCGACGCCTTCGGCTCGCCGGGTCCGACCCGGGACGGGTTCGCGCCCGAGCCGGGAACGCGGTTGCGCCCCGGCGGCCCGGCACCGGTCTCACCCTGGTGGAAGCCCGACGCCGCGCGTGATCCGTGGCGGGACCCGTCCGCACCCTTCTGGCTCGGACGTGGAGCGATATTCAGCGGCGGCCGCGCCGCCCAACTCGATCCTGACGAGGACACCGAGACCGCGCTCGAGGACGCCCTGCTCGACGAGACGGCCGATGAAGACCTGGAACCGGATGAGCGCGTTGTCCGCCGGGTCGGCTTCGGCCTGCGTACGTCGCTGGTCCTGGTGCTGGTCGGTCTGCTGATCGGTGGCGTCGGCGGGCTCGTCGGCTGGTTCCTCACCGACAAGGTCGACAATCAGCTCCACCGGCCTGACGTCCGGATCGCCCAGGTCGAGACGCCTACTTCGCGCCCACCCGGGTCCGTGGCCGGCATTGCGAAGCGGGTCGGGCCGGCGGTCGTGTCCATCGCGGTCACGACGCCGGACGAGTTCGCGATCGGTTCCGGCGTCGTGATCGACTCCGACGGCGACGTCCTCACCAACAATCACGTCATCGCCGGGGCCGCCGCGGCGGGCAAGGACGCGACGATCGTCGTCACATTCAGCAACGAGGCCACCGCTGTGGCCCGGATCGTCGGGCGCGACCCGGCCAGCGACCTGGCCGTGATCAAGGTGCCCAACAGCGACCTGACCGTGGCGACCCTCGGCCGGTCCAGCCAGCTCGCCGTCGGCGACACGGTCGTGGCGATCGGCTCGCCGCTCGGGTTGCAGGGGACGGTGACCTCCGGCATCGTGTCGGCGCTGAACCGACCCGTGAAGGTGGCGTCGGAGGACGGTTCGTCCGTCGCGTACCTGAACGCGATCCAGACCGACGCCGCCATCAACCCGGGCAACAGCGGCGGAGCGTTGGCCAACAGCAGCGGCGCCGTCATCGGCATCAACTCCGCAGCCGCCCTTGGGACCGTCGGTCCGAACGGCACCGGGGCCATCACCGGTATCGGTTATGCGATCCCGATCGACTACGCCAAGGACATCGCCCAGCAGTTGATCCGCACCGGCACGGTCGAGCACGCCTCGCTCGGCGCCCAGGGTCGCACCGTCGTGTCAGCGACCCCTGGCAAGCAGGTGGGCGGGTACATCGTCCAGATCTCGCCGAACGGCCCGGCCGACAAGGCCGGGTTGCGGCAGGGGGATGTCGTGGTGGGCGCCGACGGGCAGGTCATCCACAGCTTCGACCAGTTGACCGTAATCGTTTCCCAACATCGTCCGGGCGACCGGATCGACGTGACGTACTACCGTAAAGGTGCGTCGGACAAGTCGACCACGACGGTAACGCTGGGCAAAGGGTGAGCAATGTTCAACGTGGGACCGTGGGAGTTGATGGTTCTCGCGATTGTCGGCATCGTCGTCATCGGTCCGGAGAAGTTGCCCGGGCTCGCCCGCGACGCGGCCCAGATGCTGCGCACCCTGCGTGAACTGGCCACCGGCGCCCGCCAGCAGCTCAAGGACGAGCTCGGACCAGAATTCGCCGACATCGACCTGCGCAACCTGAATCCGCGCACCGCGGTCTCCCGCGTGATCTTTGGCGACGAGGACCTGTCGACGATGGACCCGCGCACCGCGATGCGCAGCGCTTTCTTCGGCGACGCCGACCTCAAGGCCGCCGACCCGCGGGGGGTCCTGCGTGAGACCCGCGAATCGCTGTCCGGGCTCGGTTCGGTCAACGGCAACTCCGCCGCTGCGAACGGCGTCAACGGGCACTCCGACGGACCGGTGAGTTTCGACAAGCCGGTCGCCCGGCCCGATGTGGCCCGAAGCCGGCCCCGTCCCCGCCCGGTGCCTCGTACGAACTACGGCGACGACATCACCTGATCCCTCGCGGGTTCAGCGGACGGGAGTCAGCCCCAGGGACCGGCCGACGAGGCTACGGGATCGGGCGGCGAGTGCATCGGCGACCGACAGCATCGCCACGGCGGCCGGTGACTCGGGAGCGGTGAGCACGACGGGTGTGCCGTCGTCGCCGCCCTCGCGGACCTGCTGATCGATCGGAATCTGCCCGAGCAGCGGTACCGACGTCCCGGTCGAGGTGGATAGTGAGTCGGCCACGGCCTGGCCGCCGCCGGAGCCGAACAGCTCCATGCGGGACCCGTCGGGCATCGTCAGCCAGGACATGTTCTCCACGACTCCGACGATCTGCTGATGGGTCTGCAAAGCGATTGACCCGGCCCGCTCGGCGACCTCACGTGCGGCGAGTTGAGGGGTGGTCACCACGAGCAGCTCGGCCGACGGGACCAACTGCGCCACCGAGATCGCGATGTCCCCGGTGCCGGGCGGCAGGTCCATCAGCAGCACGTCCAGATCGCCCCAGTAGACGTCGGCGAGGAACTGTTGCAGCGCGCGGTGCAGCATCGGCCCGCGCCAGACCACGGCGGTGTTGCCGGGCGTGAACATGCCGATCGAGATGACCTTCACGCCGTGCGCGCTCGGCGGCATGATCATCTGGTCCACCTGCGTCGGCTTATCGGTGACCCCGAGCATGCGCGGCACCGAGAAGCCGTAGATGTCGGCGTCCACGACCCCGACCGAGAGCCCCTTCTGGGCCAGGGCGACCGCGAGATTGACCGTGACCGAGGACTTGCCGACGCCGCCCTTGCCCGAAGCCACCGCGTAGACCCGGGTCCGTGAACCAGGCTGGGCGAACGGGATCTCGTTCGAGGGTGCGTCGCCGCGCAGGTTCTGACGAAGATCGCCCCGCTGGGCGTCGGTCATCACCCCGAGCGTGACGTCGACGCCGGTGACGCCGTCGACCCGGCTCACCGCGGCCGTGACGTCGCGGGTGATGCGGTCTTTCATCGGACAGCCCGCAACGGTGAGCAGGACGCGCACCGCGACCCGGCCGTCGGCGCCGACCGCCACCGACTCGACCATTCCGAGTTCGGTGATCGGTTTGCCGATCTCGGGATCGTCGACGGTGGAAAGGGCCGCGCGAATATCGCTCTCAATGGGCTGTGACACGCCTTCAATGGTACGTAGCATCCTTAGACGTGACCTCGCAGGCCTCGTCCGATTCGCCCGGACCGCTACGGCCGTCCGACTGGCGGGTCGGGGTGTGGCGCTCATTCCTGCTTTCCCACGCGATCGTGATCCGCGAACTGGAGCGCGAGCTCGCGACCACCGGTCTCCCGCTGCCCTGGTACGACGTGCTGCTGCAGCTGGTCGAGGCCCCGGGGCATCGGCTGAGAATGGCCGAACTCGCCCAGCGCGTGCTGCTCTCACGCTCCGGACTCACCCGGCTCGTCGATCGGCTGCAGGCCGAGGGGTTCGTCCGCCGCGAACCGGCCTCCGAGGATGCACGGGGGACCTTCACGGTGCTGACCCGGGCCGGCTTCGAGGCATTACGTGCGGCGGCACCGGTCCATCTGCTCGGAGTTCGGAATCACTGGCTCGCTCACTACAGCGACGCCGAGTTGCGCACCCTCGGCGAGCTGCTCGCTCGCGTCACACCCGCCGCCGAGTGACGTCGCCGCAACGCTCGGCGGTCATCCGCGATTCGCTGGGCGTGGGGATTGCCGTCGGTGCGTACGGCTTCGCGTTCGGCGCAGCCTCCGTGGCCGCCGGGCTGTCGGTCCTGCAGTCGTGCCTACTCTCCCTCTTCGCGTTCACCGGCGGGACGCAGTTCGCCGTAGTCGGCGTGATCGCCGGCGGTGGCGGGGTGGGAGCGGCGCTCGCGAGCGGGCTGTTGCTCGGCTCGCGCAACACCCTCTACGCGATGCGGTTGGCGCCACTGCTCCAGGTGCGTGGTCCGCGCCGACTGCTCGCCGCGCTCGGCACGATCGACGAGTCGACCGCGATGGCCGTCGGCCACGCCGATCCGCGCGATGCCCGCACCGCCTTCTGGTGGACCGCCGGCGGCGTCTTCGTTTTCTGGAACCTCAGCACGCTGATCGGAGCCTTGCTCGGGTCGCTCGTGGACCCGACCGACTTCGGGTTGGACGCGGTCGTTCCCGCGGCGTTCTTGGCTCTGCTGGCGCCACGACTGCGCAGCGGGGCGGTCGAGAAGCGGGTCGCGTTCGGCGGCGCGGCCATCGCCGCCGTCCTCGTCCCCTTCACGCCACCAGGGGTGCCGGTACTCGCGGCCACGGCGGCGTTGTTGCTCGCGACAGACCTGCGTCGGGTGCGCCGATGACTATCTGGATCCTCGTGGGGGCGACGATCGCAGGGTGTTACCTGCAGAAGCTGGCCGGCTACCTCGTCCCGGCTCACGTGCTCGACGGTCCTCGGGTGCGCCGGCTCGTGGAACTGCTGCCGGTTGCTCTGCTCGCGGCGCTGGTGGTCGTCCAGTTGCTCGCCAATGGTCGGCATCTCGTTCTGGACGGACCGCGGCTGACCGGCTTCGCCGTGGGGGCGCTGGCCGTGTGGCGACGTGCGCCGTTCATCGTGGTGGTGGTCGCGGCGGGCCTCACTGCGGGCCTACTACGCCTTGTCTGAGGCCTTGCGTTCCTTGCGCTCCTTCTTGACCGGCGGTGCGTCGTCGCGCTCATCGAACCGACCGAGTTCCGAGCGTAGGAAGTCGCGCGTGGCGACCTCCCCGAGAGCCATCCGGATGGCCGCGATCTCACGGGCCAGGTAATCCAGGTCGGCCTTGGACTGCAGGGCCTCGTCGCGGTCGGCCTTGGTCTGGACCCGATCCCGATCGGTCTGCCGGTTCTGGGCGAGCAGGATCAGCGGCGCGGCGTAGGCGGCCTGCGTGGAGAAGGCCAGATTGAGCAGGATGAAGGGGTACGGGTCGAAGCGCAGGGTGACTGCGAGGACGTTGAAGACGATCCAGATGACCACGAATACGCTCTGGATCGCGAGATAGCGCGCGGTGCCGAAGTACCGGGCCATCCGTTCGGCGGCCGAGCCGAAGGCATCGGCGTCGATCTTGGGTCGGCGCAGTGCGCGTGGCGCGCGAGGCTGGTCGAGGCGGGCGCGCGACTCAGCCATCGGCCGTGCCTCCGGCGTCGGTGTCGCGGTCGTCGCGCCAGCCCTCAGGCAGCAGGTGGTCCAGGACGTCGTCGACCGATACTGCTCCGAGCAGCCGGTCGCGCTCGTCGACGACCGGGACCGCGACGAGGTTGTACGTCGCGAGGTGTCGGGTGACCTGCTCGAGATGGGCGTCGGGCCGCAGCGCCCCGGTGTCCTTCTCGCACACCCCGCTGACCAGCGCCGACGGCGGCTCGCGGAGCAGACGCTGGATGTGCGCGGTACCCAGGAAGCGTCCGGTCGGGGTGCCCTGCGGAGGACGGACGATGTACACCTGGGCCGCGATGGCGGGGGAGAGTTCCGGATCGCGCACCCGGGCGAGCGCCTCGGCCACGGTGGCGTCCGGCAGCATGATCACCGGCTCGGAGGTCATCAGACCACCGGCGGTGTAGTCGGCGTAGGTCATCAACCGGCGGACCGGTTCGGCGTCCTCGGGCTCCATCAACTCCAGCAGGCGCTGCTGATCGGCGGGGGCCATGTCACCGAGCAGGTCGGCCGCGTCGTCGTCGTCCATGGCCTCCAGCACATCGGCGGCGCGTTTGTCGGCGAGCTCGTGCATCATCGACACCTGGTCGTCCTCGGACATCTCCTGCAGCACATCGGCCAGCCGCTCGTCGTCCAGCGCGGTGGCGATCTCGAGACGTCGTTTGGGGGTCATGTCCGACAACGCATGGGCGACATCGGCGGGGCGCAGGTCGGACAGGGTGGCCAGTACCGCGGCGGTGCCCTGGCTGGACTCCGACATCGTGACCGAGAGGCCGTCCACCTCGTTCCACTCCACCTGCGACTGCTGCCCGCGACGTCGGGCCAGCCGGGGGGTCTGGGTCCGGACGGCGAGTCGGGAAATCACCCAGTCACGGGTGCGGTCGGGCTCCATCCCGGCGTCCACCACGTTCGCCGGCTGGCCGCTGTCGCGCAGGGTGACCGTGCGATCGAGCAGGTCGCCGAGGACGAGGATCTCGTTGGTCCGCCGCTCGAACCGCCTCATGTTGATGGTGCCGGAGGCAAGCACCACCTGGGTGGGTTCGATGCGCACCACCCGCCCCATCGGGACGAAGATCCGGTGCCGCTGAGCCACCTCGATGACGAGCCCGAGCACCCGAGGCGGACGCCGGTCCGTGCGCAGCATCGTCACGGCGTCGCGGACCTTGCCCAGCGAATCGCCGGACGGGTCGTAGACGTCGATGCCGGCGAGCCGGGCGACGAAGACGCGGTCGCCGGTACTCATGGGGAATCCTGGCGCGACGTCACGTCAAGAGATTAGACGCCGAACGGTCCGACCAGGCGCAGCGTTCGTCGTTCCGCGCGCGTCACGCCAGGGCGGCGATGGCCTCGGCGATCGCGAGGGTGCGCTGCGCGCTCTCCACGTGCAGGTTCTCGATCATCCGCCCGTTGTAGGTGACGACTCCGGACCCGGCGCCGGCCTCCCACGCAGCCAGGATCCCGCGGGCGTCCTCGATGGCCTGCTCCGACGGCGCGAACGCCTCGTTGGCGATCTCCACCTGCCCGGGGTGGATGAGGGTCTTGCCGTCGAAACCGAACTCGCGACCCTGGGTGCATTCGGCGCGGAAGCCGTCGGCGTCCTTGACGTCGTTGTAGACACCGTCGAGGATCGCGATGCCCGCCGTCCGGGCTGCGAGCACCGCGAGGGACAGGCTGGTGAGGACCGGCGCGCGGCCGGGAACGTGCTCGGCGTAGAGCTCCTTGACCAGGTCGTTGGTGCCCATGACGAAGCAGGCCAACCGGTCCGAGGCGTTCGCGATCTCGTCGGCGTGCAGGATCGCCACCGGTGTCTCGATCATCGCCCAGAGCTTCGTTCGCTCCGGGGCACCGGCCTTCTCCATCGCCGCGACCAGGGTGAGCACCTCGTCGGCGGTGTCGACCTTCGGTACGACGATCCCGTCGGGGCCGGCGGCGCAGGCGGCCGCGAGGTCGTCGTCGTGCCATTCGGTGCCGATCGCGTTCACCCGGATCGTCAGCTCCCGCTTGCCGTACTCACCACTGCCGACGGCGGCGGCCGCGGACTCGCGGGCGGCCGGTTTGGCGTCCGGCGCGACGGCGTCCTCGAGATCGAAGATGATGCCGTCGACGGCCAGGCCCTTCGCCTTCTCCAGCGCCTTGGCGTTCGAGCTCGGCATGTAGAGGACCGAGCGGCGGGCGCGGAAGGCACCCAGGTCGGGCGTCGGCACGTCAGCCGACCTCGATCTCGTCGTAGCGCTTCTTCAGTTCCGGGTCGATGGCCGCGAGCCGCTCGGCAAGGTCAACCATCACCAGGCACTGCTTGACCGAGGCGTCGTCCTCCATCTTGCCGTCGAGCATCACCGCGCCCGTGCCGTCGCCCATCGCGGCGACGACCCGGCGGGCGTGGACGATGTCCTCGACGCTCGGGCTGAACACCTTGTTGGCGATCGCGATCTGCTTGGGGTGCAGGCTCCACGCGCCGACGCAGCCGAGCAGGAACGCGTTACGGAACTGGTCCTCGCAGGCGACGACGTCGGCGATGTCGCCGAAGGGGCCGTAGTGGGCGTACATGCCGTTCATGGCGCAGGCGTCGACCATGCGGGCGATCGTGTAGTGCCAGAGATCCTGCTGGTAGGTAGCGCGCGGCCCCTCGATGTCACCGTCGATCGGGTCTTGCCGGACGAGGTAGCCGGGGTGGCCGCCGCCGACGCGGGTGGTCTTCATCCGGCGATCGGCGGCGAGGTCGGCCGGCCCGAGCGAAAGCCCCTGCATGCGCGGGGACGCGGCGCAGATCTCCTCGATGTTCGTGACCCCGCGGGCCGTCTCGAGCAGCGCGTGGATGAGGATCGGGCGCTTGAGGCCGGCCTTGGCCTCGAGCTGGGCCAGGATGCGGTCGACGTAGTGGATGTCCTCGGCGCCCTGCACCTTCGGCACCATGATCACGTCGAGCTTGTGGCCGATCGCCGGCACGAGCGTGGTGAGGTCGTCGAGGACCCACGGGGAGTCCAGGGCGTTGATCCGCGTCCAGAGCTGCGTCTGGCCCCAGTCATTCGCCAGGGCGATGTCGACCAGGCCGTTGCGCGCCGCCTCCTTGTTCTCGGCCTTGATCGCGTCCTCGAGGTTGCCGAGCAGCACGTCGACCGTGCCGATCATGGCCGGCACCTTGGCGGCCATCTTGGCATTACTCGGGTCGAAGAAGTGGATCGCGCGCGATGGCCGGGACGGAATCTCGCGCAGTGGCGCGGGCGCTCCGACGGCCAGCGGGGTGAAGAAATCCTTGGCGGTACGCATGTCGTATCCCTCTCTGCAGCGGCGGTCGGACGTTAGCAGCCGCCCCGGTGGGCCTACCCGCACGCGACGGCCACTGTCACCGGGACCACCCGTTCCTTCGCGGTGGGTTAGCGTCAGCCGATGCGTCGGTCCTCCCGTCCTCGCCGGACGCGTCCTGCTCGTAAGCCGCCGACGCTGCGGCAAAAGGTGTACCTCGTTCGGATCTGCACGGCTGTCGCGTTCGGAATCACAGTTCTGCTCGGGGCGGAATCGGGAGTTCAGCACGGCCAGTACGTGCGCTCGCAGCGCGTCCAGCACGACGGCATTCGACTCGTGGCGACGGTCGAGTCCGCTCACGTGGACAGGTTCTTTCACAAGTACTCCTCGCCCACCTATCGGACGACGCTGAAGGTGCTGCTGGATCGGCCGGTGAAGGGGCAGCAGAAGGCGACCGTCCGGGTGGCCGCCCGATCGTCGCTGACGAGCGGCGAGCGGTCGGAAGTGGCGCTCGATCCGCGCGACTCCTCCTACGCCGAGCTCGTCGGTCGGCCCTACCGCACTCCGTCGGCGTGGATCGACCCGCTCATCGGCGCCGCCATCCTGCTGGTCGCGGGGGCCGTTTCGGCCGTGGCGAACCGGCGCTGGACGATCCAGTGGCGGGCCGAGCGTGCGGCGTCGTCGTCGGCCTGATCCGAACTATCGCGTGCGGCCTTCGAGCCGGACGCGCACGCCGTGCAGCCGCTCGTACACCGGCCGGCTGCGTTCGGCCGCCTCCAGCGCCGGACCGTGCAGGTCGACGACGCGCGGCCGGTACGGCTCGAACCCACTGGACCCGAGTACCGCGTCGTACCAGTACCGCGCCCACACGCCGTCGGATTCGCGAGGTCCGGCAGGCCAGTGCAGCATCGCGGGTGTGAAGGCCACGCCGATGTGGTCGCACAGCCAGCGCAGGTGGCGCTCGGGGTCGCGGAGGAAGTCGGCGGCGTCGATCACCGGCACGTCGCCGCCCAGTAGGTCGTAGAGCTCGCCCTGCTGCACGAGCCCGATGTCCTCGGCAACGACGTCGGCACGCGAGCGGACGTAGGACGCCACCACCTCGGCGGGATCGCGGATCAGCAGGACGTTGGTCAGCGAGGCGATCCACTCGCGCGGCAGCTGCGGGATGAGGTGGTGGGTCATGTGCTTCTGGTAATAGATCCCCTCGGTCGCTGCGGTGATGTCGTCGACGACGGCCGGCCACGAGGTCTCGCCCGCGGCGATCACCTCCTCGCGTCCGGGATGGTTCAAGCCGGTCTCGGCCAGGTAGTAGGCGTACAGCGGCTCGTCGACGACGCGGGTGTCGGGGCGGTTCTCCCACGAGCGCATCAGCGCCGTGGAGATGTTGCGCGGCCCGGACCAGACCGCCAACCGGACGCCGTCGGTCATGGGGTGCTGCGCGCGGCGACGTCGGCCCGGACGTGCTCGCGGTAGAGCGTCTGGAGGCGCTGCACCATCGGCCCGCGCTCGCCCGTCCCGATGCGACGTCCGTCGACGGTGTGCACCGGGGCCAGTCCGGCGAAGGTGCCGGTGACGAAGGCCTCGTCCGCGCTGTACACCTCGGTGAGGCTGAAGCGGCGCTCGCGGGCGGTGATCCCGGCCTGCGCACAGACCGCGAGGACGTTCGCCCGGGTGATGCCGCCCAGGCAGTACTCTCCCGACGAGGTCCACACCTCGCCCTTGCGCACGATGAAGAAGTGGGTCGAGTTGCAGGTGGCGACGAAGCCGTCCGGATCCAGCATCAGGGCCTCGTCGGCGCCCGCGGTGTAGGCCTGGATGCACGCGGTGATGTCGTTGAGCTTGCTGTGGGCGTTGAGCTTCGGGTCCAAGGTGTCCGGCCTGGCCCGCCGGACGTGGACCGTGAACAACGTGAGTCCGCGCTGGGCGGTTGCCGGCAACGGGTCCTTGTACTCGGCGATGATCACCACGGTCGGCGGGCCGGCTGATACCCGTGGGTCCTGGTACGGCGTCGCCTTCGGCCCGCGGGTCACCATCAGCCGGATGTGCACGCCGTCGCCGGTCATGCCATTGGCCGCGAGGGTCGCGTAGAGCCGCTCGGTCAGCTGCGTGCGAGTCAGTCCGATGTCGAGCGCGATCGCTGCCGCGCCCTCCCAGAGGCGGTCCAGGTGCTGATCGAGAAACGCCGGGTGGCCATCGGCGACCCGCAGCCCCTCCCAGATTCCGTCGCCGAGGATGAAGCCCGCGTCGAACACGCTCACGACAGCCTCGGCGCGCCGGACCAGCGCGCCGTTGACGTTGATCAAGATCTCTGCGTTGCGCGGATCGTCCACGTAGTCATGCGTCCCGTGCGCGGTAGTCATGCCGGAATCATCGCAGGCTGTAAGTGATGTCACCGGGCGATACTTGGTCCCCCGGCCATCAGGCGGGGAATACTTGCCGAAACCTCGAAGGCACGCGGCGTTGGGCCGGGTGCACTGTCGCGAAGGAACTCCTCGTATGGCTCGCCTTGCCCAGACCGCCGGTTTGACCGAGATTCAGACCGAGATCCTGTCGGCCGTGAAGACGTTCGTGGACAAGGAGATCATCCCGTACGCCACCGACCTCGAGCACAAGGACGAGTTCCCCGAGGCGATCGTCGAGGGGATGAAGGAGATGGGCCTGTTCGGCCTGATGATCTCCGAGGAGTACGGCGGTCTGGGTGAGTCGCTGCTGACCTACGCGCTCGTCGTCGAGCAGATCGCGCGCGGCTGGATGAGCGTCTCCGGCGTCATCAACACCCACTTCATCGTGGCGTACATGATCGCCCAGCACGGCACCGACGAGCAGAAGCAGCACTTCCTGCCCAAGATGGCCACCGGCGAGATCCGCGGCGCGTTCTCGATGAGCGAGCCCGACCTCGGCTCGGACGTCTCAGCCATCAAGACCCGCGCGGTGAAGGAGGGCGACGAATACGTCATCAACGGCACGAAGATGTGGCTGACCAACGGCGCCGGTTCCCGCGTCGTCGCCACCCTCGTCAAGGACGACTGTGGTGGCGCGTCGGTCTACAAGAACATGTCCACCTTCCTCATCGAGAAGGACGCCGGTTTTGGCGAGACGCGTCCCGGGCTGACCATCCCCGGCAAGATCGACAAGATGGGCTACAAGGGCGTCGAGACGACCGAGATGGTCTTGGACGGCGTCCGCGTCTCGCCCGACATGATCCTCGGCGGCGAGGAGAACGGCCGCGGTAAAGGCTTCGCGCAGATGATGGACGGTGTCGAGGTCGGCCGGGTCAACGTGGCGGCGCGCGCCTGCGGCATCTCGGTCCGGGCCTTCGAACTCGCCGTCGCCTACGCCCAGCAGCGCAAGACGTTCGGCAAGCAGATCGCCGAGCACCAGGCCATCGCGTTCAAGCTGGCCGAGATGGCCACCAAGGTCGAGGCCTCGCACCTGATGATGGTCAACGCCGCCCGGCTGAAGGACGCCGGGACGCGTAACGACGTCGAGGCCGGCATGGCCAAGCTCATCGCCTCGGAGTACTGCGCCGAGGTCACCCAGGACTCCTTCCGCATCCACGGCGGCTACGGCTATTCCAAGGAGTACGAGATCGAGCGTCTCATGCGTGAGGCCCCGTTCCTGCTCATCGGTGAGGGCACCTCGGAGATCCAGAAGACGATCATCAGCCGCGGGCTGCTCAAGGAGTACAGGCTCTAGGAACGAGCGGCGCGGCGTGCTTGCGTGACTATCCGCCAATGACGATTCCTGTTCTCGAGGTCGGCGGTACGCACGTCAGTGCTGCCCTGATCGACCCTGACGGCTGGGCCATCGTGCGCGCGGCGCGGTTGCCGCTCGACGCGGACGCCGCTGCCGACGCGCTCGTCGACCGGTTCGTCGAGGCCGCCGCGGCGATCGAGGCGCCGTCAGGGACCGCGTGGGGCGTGGCGATGCCTGACCCCTTCGACTACGTCGCCGGGGTTGCGCTGTTCGCCGGCGTCGGAAAGTTCGGGGCTCTGCATGGCGTCGACGTCGGGGCTGCGCTGCGCGCACGACTCGGCGGCGAGGTTGCTTTCGTCAACGACGCGGACGCGTTCGTCCTCGGCGAGTGGGCAGCCGGGGCGGGGCGCGGCATCGGCCGGTGCGCCGGAATCACCCTCGGGACTGGCGTCGGGTCGGGCTGGGTCGCTGCCGGAGCGGTGGTGGATCCGGGTGACCCGCCGGGAGGACGGATCCACCGGTTGCTCATCGACGGACGTCCGCTCGAGGACGTCGTCTCCCGCCGCGCACTGCGTTCGGCCTTCGCCGCGTCCGGCGGGGATCCGACGTCCGACGTCCGCGACATCACCGCGCTCGCTCGAGCCGGCGACGCCCTCGCGGGGCGCGTGGTGAATGACGCCTACGGTGCGCTCGGCTCCGTCGTCGGATCGTTGGTGCGAGGGTTCGACGCCGAGGTGCTGCTGGTCGGCGGTTCGATCGCGGCGTCCTGGGACGTCCTCGAACCGGCGTTCGTTCACGGGGCCGGAGGGTTGCCGCCGGTCGACATCGTCTCGGACTCCGACCGGGCTGCGCTGGTGGGCGCGGCGGTGCACGCGTCCCGCTGATCGGCGGCCCGCGACCGACCACTCCCGCTTGGCCCCACCGCGGCGCGGCCACGAAGATCAACTCGCCGCGCTCGCTTGGGGCCAAGGCGCTGGTCGCCACAGTCGCGGAGCACGGTTCGGGCGCATCCCGCGGTCGAATGCGGCGCGGAGATGAGCGGCGACCGGATCGAAGGTGCGCAGATCCGACCAACCCCAGCGGACGACGATGAGACCGGCGTCCTCCAGCTGGCCCTGCCTGCGCTTTTCTTCGATCAGTCCGCGCGGGCGACCGGCGAGCTTGCCGTCACCATCGGCCTCGCCGACCACGCCAAACTCGTCCCAATAGAAGTCGACCCGGCCGATGAACTGACCGCCACGGGCGAGGATCGGTACCTGGGGCCGTGGGGGAGGCAGCCCGGCGTCGGCCAAGCGCAGACGACTCATGGACTCCAAGGCCGACTCGGCGCAACCGTCAGCGAGCTCGAGTGACCTGTGGGCCGCGGCGATTCCCGGCCAGTTCCGCGACGAGCGGATGGCCGCATCGAGCGCCACACGCGTGGTGAGGTTTCGCCGCAGCGCCGAATCGGCCGCGGTGATCGCCGCGTCAGGCCCGAGCTCGTGACCGATGTCGAGCGCGGTACGCGCGGGTGAGGTGACCAGGACGCACCCGCATCGTCCGACGTCGCCGGGCGCCAACCGCCCTCGGTGGCGGTGCACTCCTGGCATCGGTCCTCGGGCTCCGCGCAGGAAGGTCGCGCACACGCTCGGACGCGGATTCACCAACTCGAGGCCGAGCACCGCCCCGGCCGTGC
>JBDTFN010000101.1:0-13673 GCA_039937915.1 Jatrophihabitans sp.
TTTCTGGCCGGGCTGCTGCACCTGGACCCACCTGAGGCCCACGCCCGCGTGCGCGCCGCGGACAACCTCCATGGCCGTACGGCGCTGTCCGGCGAGCAGTTGCCGGCACCGTTCGCCCGCGTCACAGAAGCGCAGGCCAGGGGTGAACTCGCTCCCGAGCACGCCCGCATCATCGTCAGGACCGTCTTCGGGCTCCCCGAGCAGATCCAGGCCGAGCACGGCGAGCGGGTCGAGGAGGAACTCACGCGTTACGCCGCCGAGTTGTGCCCGCGGGACACCGCGATCTGCGGGCAACGCATCCGCGCCTACCTCGACCCCGATGGCCGCGCGCCGGACGAGCAACACAAACACCGCGAGTTCACCCTGCACCTGCGCCCCGACGGCAGCGGGCGCGCTACCGGCGAACTGACCGCCGAGTGCGCCGAGAAGTTGGCCACCGTCCTGGACTCACTGTCGGCACCCCAGCCCGCCGCCGACGGCACGCCCGACCCGCGTACCGCGACGCAACGCCGCCACGACGCCCTGCTCGCCCTCACCGACATGGCGTTACTGTCCGGCGCTCTGCCGCGCGCAGGCGGCATCACCACCAGCGTCATCCTCACGATGAGCACCGAGGACTATCGGTCCGGACGCGGTCTGGCCACCACCGGGCACGGCAACGTTGTCCCGGTCCAAGAAGCGCTGCGCTGGATCACCGGCGACGCGCAGCTACTAGTGACGGCATTGAACTCGATGCGCGAGATCACGCAGTACAGCAGCGTGCATCGCTGTCACACCGAACAACAACGCCTGGCCATCATCGCCGCGACCAACACTGCACCGGGCCTGGTTGTGACGCCCCGCCCGCCTACTGCCAGATTCACCACGTCCCTGACTTCGCGATCAGCAAAGGGACCCGGGTCGACGAAGGCGTACTCGCCTGTACATGGCACCACCGCGAACTGATCAACGGCGGCTGGACCACTCACATCGCCGATGGACGCGTCGCCTGGATCCCGCCACCGCACGTCGACACCGAACAGCGGCCCAGATTCGGTGGCGGCGACCACCGCCGGTTGTGACTATTCGTTCGCGGTGTCACATACCGCGGCGGGCCATAACCGCGCGCAGGAGCGGGCGAGGCAGCGTCCGGGCAACGGTCACGAGCGCCTGGTAGCGACGGGACGGGACGGACACCGGCTTGCCGGCGAAGGCGTCGGCCAGCCCCTCGCGAACCACGTCGCTGGCCTCGAGCCACATCCGGGCGGGGACGTGGGACATGTCCGCCTCGGCCCGCTCGTGGAACTCGGTGTGCGTGAAGCCGGGGCAGATCGCGGTCGCGGTGACGCCGCTATCGGCGAGTTGGACCGACAGCGCCTCGGTGAACATGGTGACCCAGGCCTTGCTGGCCGAGTAGGTGGCGTTGCCGCCACGCGGGACGAAGCCGGCGACCGACGAGATATTGACGATCCGGCCGGAACCGCGTGCGGACATCGCCCGCACCGCAGCGTGGCTGAGTCGGAGCACCGCGCGCACGTTGAGATCGAGTTGGAACTCCTCGCGCGCGAGGTCGGCCTCACCGAAGACCGCGTACGCACCCATACCCGCGTTGTTGACCAGGACGTCGATATCACCCCGCGCGATGCGCTCAGCGACGGCTGCGCAGCCCTCGTCGGTGACGAGGTCGGCCGGCAACGTCTCGACGGCGACCCCATGGGCCGCGACGAGTTCGTCGCGGCGTTCGTCGAGGCGGACGACGTTGCGGGCGACGAGGACAAGATCGTGACCGCGCGCGGCCAGTTGGGCAGCGAACTCGGCTCCCAGGCCGGCGGTCGCGCCGGTGACCAGAGCGGTCGGCATCCTCAGGCTCCGGTGCGGCGGGACTTGCTGGCCGCCTTCGCTCTGGCGCGCGCGAGCTCGGCACCCTTGGCGGTCGAGTCTGCGCCGCTGCGCTGCTTGGACCGCGCCCGGTCCGGTCCGGCCGACTGCTGCGCCGCCTTGCTGCTCGCGGCACCCGCGCGCGGAGTCGTCCCGCGGGCCGGTGTGGCCTTCGGTGCGACGGTGCGAGGGGCGAACAGGCCGCGGCGCGGCGTCGCGCCTGCGGCAAGGACCGGTTTGGAGAGCCTGAAGTACTCGGTACACGGGCGCAGGTTGACGAGGATGACCCCCACCACGAACGACAGGGACGCGATGAACGCCGGGAACTTGAAGGACGCGGCGACGTCGGGCGAGACGACGATCGTGATCGACTGGATGCCGACGAGCGTCCCGGTCAGCGTGGCCATGATCCACAACGCGAGTGTGGTCCAGCGCGCCCAGTACTTGCCCTTGTAGACGGCGAAGGCGAGGACGACGAGTGCGAGCGCCACGACTGCGCTCGAGATGAGCAGGCTCTTCGGTGTCGACTCGACCCGGCGAACCAGTTCGTTGTGATCGAGGTAGCCCTTCTTGTTCTTCTCGCCAGGCTTGCCTTTGAGCTTGTCGTTCGCTGTGATCGCGGTGTCGTAGAGCCAGCCGCCCTTCTTTGTCGCCCCGAAGACCGACGCTGACGCCCCGACCGCTGCGAGACCGGACAGCACCAGCGCTCCGGCGGCAAGTTTGGCGAACTGCGGCGGGCTCGGTCGGGGCCCTTTGGTTGCGGCTACCGGGGCGCCTGAGGCGGCTCCGGCTTTGCGTAACGACAGGGGACGGCTTGGCTTGTCACTCACGCGCGCAGTGTACGTGCGGACTGTGGGTCCGAGCCGATGGCGGTTGCCGCGCAGGAGCGCGCACTAGAGTTGCCGAGCACCGGTCGGTCGAGCGGGTGATATCAGTGGAGGACGCGATGGGCACGCCGTCGGATTCGGGGTCCGGTTCGTCGTCCGGCCCGGACGAGCCCTTCGACCCCTATCGCTTCGGTCGCCCTGATCATCCGGTCCCACCGGAGTTCGCGCCCCCGGGTTATGTGCCCGACCCCGAGCCGGCGCCAGCGGGACCGACGCCCTACCTCGGCCCGCCGACGAGGTCGGCCCCGGGGAACTACCGCCCGCCGTCCACGCCCTATCCCTATGGGCAACCGCCTTACGGCCAACCGCCCCAGGGTCAGCAGCCCTATGGCCAGCCCCCGCACGGGCAGCCTCCCTACGGAGCGCCACCGCTATACGGTTACCCGACTGCGAAGGCTGGCAACGGCAAGGCCGTCGCGGCGATGGTGTTGGGGATCGCGTCAATCCTGCTGTGCTGGCTGTCGGTCCTGGACGCGGCCGTCATCATCCCCGCGATCGTGTTCGGTTTCTTGGGTCTAGCGCAGGCGAAGAAACGAGGCGGCGTCGGCAAGGCGATGGCAATCGCCGGGCTGGCCTGTGCGGCCGTTGCGACCGTACTGGCCGTCGTCGTGACCGTCCTGGTCTCGAATGCCATTTCCGAGTGCGGGGGAACCGCGAACCAGAACGATCCCGGCTTCAATCAGTGTGTCCAGGACAACTTCTTCTGACACGCCGCGGTCAGACCATGAAACGACCGTTGTCGAGCACGAAGGCCAGCAGGATGATGTAACCGATGATCCCGATGACACCGAGAACGACGCCGGCGATCGCCTGCCCCTTGTACTTGGCTCCGTTGTTGGCGCGGGACCAACCGATCCCGCCGAAGATGATCGCCAGCGGGCTCAGCACGATCCAGAAGATCAGCAGGCCGATGATGCCGCAGACCATGCCGGCGATGGCCAGTCCGTTACCGGGCTGCTGCTGGGGCGCCGGGTAGCTGCCGTACTGCCCGTAGCCCGGTGCCGAAGGATAACCCTGGCCCTGCGGATAGCCCTGCTCCTGCGGGTAGCCCTGCTGCGGCGGTTGGCCGCCGGACTGGTCGTACTGATTGCCGCCCTGCTGCGGGTAGGTCATGTCCCCTCCCGGGGGTCTCGGTGGTGGCGTCACGCGGTGACGGGAGCTTATGGTGCCACGCCGGTCGCCGCTCGGGTGCCGCCGAAGGCGCCGGATTCGTCGGCTACGGGATAGTGTTCCGAAACCAAACGCCCCACACGGCCGCTGTGCGGCATGCAGGAGATCATCCATGACCGACGGCGAGAGCTTCGAGCATCCAGGTGGCTCGTACGCGGGCCCACCCCAGGCCGCCCAGGGTGGCGATGCGCAATACCCGCAGTACCCGGCTCCCGGATACGCGCAACCGGGCTATTCACAACCGGGCTACCCACAACCGGGCTGCCCGCAGCAGGGCTACCCGGAGCAGGGTTACCCAGCGCAGGCGTACGCCCAGCCCGGCTATCCGCCGCAGCCCTACGCCGCCTATCCGCCGCAGCCCTACGGTTACGCCCCGTACCCGGGAGCCCCCCAGGGTCCCGGTCGCCCCGGAGTCGCCACTGCCGCCGCTGTCCTGGCCTACGTCAACGCTGGGCTGCTCATCCTGTCCGGATCTTTCCTGCTGCTGGGCGCCTCGATCGCGACCGACATCGAGCGTGGCTACAACAACAACACCGGCCTGAGTTCGGAACTGGGCTTCGACGGTTTCCTCAATCTCGTCACAGCGGGATTGCTGATCGCCGGCGCGGTGATGATGACCGGACGAAAGCCCACGGGTCGCATCCTGCTCGCCGTCGGTAATGCGGTTGTGCTCGCCGAGGCCGTCTACTGGCTCACCCGCTTCAACGGTGACGAGTACCGCCTCGGTGGGTTCATCGTCTACGCGGTGTTGTTCGGGGCCTTGGCGATCCTCCCGCTGGCCTTCAGCTTCAGCGGCAACGTCAGCCGCTGGTTGCGGCGAGAGGCGCCGTACTCTGCCTGAGCCGGCGAGGGCACGGTCAACCGATCCAGATGGGCACCTTGAACAGGTAATGCATCGCGAGCCAGACGACGCCGTCCACGAACGCGAGCAGGAACGCGAGATACGGCAATTCGAAGCTGCGCCCGCTCTCGCGGGCCCGCTGACCCGCCTGGGCCCCGAGGATGGCGGTGACCACCGCCAGCACGATTCCGAAGAACACGATGCCGAGCAAACCCAGCCCCACGGCCACGATCGCGACCGGATCCTGACCCCGTGGTGGCGGGGTGCCCAGGCGACGGTGCGCGGTCAGCCAGTCGCCGTCTTCTGGTTCGGGCGGCGGCCGGTCGGTCAGATCAGCCATCAACAGCCACAGCGCTCGAGGTGCCGACCTGCAGTCCGCTGCGGTCGGGCGACGCATCAACCCGCACGGTCTGGCCGTCGCGGACCTCACCGCCGAGCAGGGCCCGAGCGAGAGCGTCCCCGATCGAGGTTTGCACCAGGCGGCGCAACGGTCGGGCGCCGTAGAGCGGGTCGAACCCGTTGAGCGCCAGCCATTCCCGCGCGGCGGGGGTGACGTCGAGGGTGAGGCGTCGGGCGGCCAAACGGGAACCCAGCGCAGCGAGTTGGATGTCGACGATGAAGGCAAGGTCGTCGGTCGACAGCGCGTCGAAGATGACGACGTCGTCGAGTCGGTTGAGGAACTCCGGCTTGAAATGCCCGCGGACGGTGTCCATCACCAGGCTGCGCTTCTCCTGCATCGGCAGGTCGGTCACCAGTGCCGCTGAGCCGAGGTTGGACGTGAGAATCAGCAGGGTGTTGCGGAAGTCGACGGTGCGCCCCTGACCGTCGGTGAGCCGGCCGTCGTCCAGCACGGCGAGCAGGATGTCGAAGACGTCCGGATGCGCCTTCTCGACCTCGTCGAGCAGCACCACCGTGTACGGGCGGCGGCGAACGGCTTCAGTGAGCTGGCCACCCTCCTCGTACCCGACGTATCCGGGCGGGGCACCGACCAGCCGGGCCACCGAGTGCTTCTCGGAGTACTCGCTCATGTCGATGCGCACCATGGCCCGCTCGTCGTCGAACAGGAATCCGGCCAGGGCCTTGGCCAGTTCGGTCTTGCCGACGCCGGTCGGGCCGAGGAACAGGAACGAGCCGGTCGGACGATTGGGGTCGGAGATGCCGGCTCGGGCCCGGCGTACCGAGTCCGACACCGCCTGGACAGCAGTCTTCTGCCCGATGACGCGCTTGCCGAGCTCGTCCTCCATACGCAGCAGCTTCGCGGTCTCGCCCTCGAGCATGCGGCCGGCTGGGATGCCGGTCCACGCGGACACGACCTCGGCGATGTCGTCGCTGGTGACCTGCTCCTTGACCAGCATGTCCTCGGTCGGCACAGCGTTCTCGGCCTCGCTGGCCGCGGCAAGTTCCTTCTCCAGTACGGGCAGTTCCCCGTACTGCAGTCGGGACGCCGTTTCGAGGTCTCCGTCGCGCTGGGCACGTTCGATCTGGTCCTGCACCGCGTCAATGCGCCCCTTGAGCTCGCCCAGACGGTTCAGACCCGACTTCTCCCGCTCCCAGCGTGCGTTGAGCGCGTCGAGCTGCTCGGACTGGTCAGCCATCTCGGTGCGCAGCTTGGCCAGGCGTTCGACCGAGGCGGCGTCGGTCTCCTTGACCAGCGCCATCTCCTCCATCTTCAGCCGGTCGACGCCGCGCTGCAGGACGTCGATCTCAACCGGGCGGGAGTCGATCTCCATCCGTAGCCGTGACGCCGCCTCGTCCACCAGGTCGATGGCCTTGTCCGGCAGGAAGCGGGAGGTGATGTAGCGGTCGGACAGGGTGGCCGCGGCGACCAGCGCGCCGTCGGTGATGTCGACGCGGTGGTGGGCCTCGTACTTGCCGTTGAGCCCGCGCAGGATCGCGATGGTGTCCTCGACCGACGGCTCGGCGACCAGCACCTGCTGGAAGCGTCGCTCCAGCGCAGGGTCCTTCTCGATGTACTCGCGGTACTCGTCCAAGGTCGTGGCGCCGACCATGCGCAGCTCGCCGCGGGCCAGCATCGGCTTGAGCATGTTGCCGGCGTCCATCGCGCCTTCGCCGGTCGCGCCGGCACCTACGACGGTGTGCAGTTCGTCGATGAAGGTGATGACCTCGCCGCCGGCGTCCTTGATCTCGTTGAGGACCGCCTTGAGTCGCTCCTCGAACTCGCCGCGGAACTTCGCCCCGGCGATCATTGCGCCCATGTCGAGGGCGATCACCTTCTTGCCGCGCAGACTCTCCGGGACGTCCCCGGCGACGATGCGCTGGGCGAGCCCCTCGACGACGGCGGTCTTGCCGACACCGGGCTCGCCGATGAGCACCGGGTTGTTCTTGGTGCGGCGGGAGAGGACCTGCACGACCCGGCGGATCTCGGCGTCGCGGCCGATCACCGGGTCGATCTTGCCATCGTGTGCGGCCTGGGTCAGGTCGTTGCCGTACTTCTTCAGGGCCTCGAAGGTGCTCTCGGGTTCGGCGCTCGTCACGCGGGTCGAGCCCCTCACGGCCGTGATGGCGTCGTTGAGCGCCGCGGGGGTGGCGCCCTGCGCGGCGAGCGCATCCGCGACCTGTGCGTCACCGTCCCGGGTGCCGGCCAGCGCGACCAGCAGGTGCTCGGCGGAGATGAACTCATCCGACCGGTCCCGGGCCTCCTTCTCGGCCCGACGCTGGACGGCGGCCAGGTTCGTCGAGGCGATGGCCTTGGCCACCGAACTTCCGGAGGCCGATGGCAGTCGGTCGACGATGCGGGTGAAGGCTGCGCGCAGGGCATCGGCGTCGGCGCCTACGGCCTGCAACAGCGGGCGGGTCAGCGTCTCCTTGTCGTCGAGCAGGGCCAGCGCGAGATGCGCGGACTCGACGGTCGGGTTTCCGCGCTGCTGGGCCGCGGCCACCGCACCGTTGACCGCCTGCACGCTACGAGTCGTCATATCCATTGGGATGTCATCTCCTCATGCGGGTTTGGATGCCGGGATCAGCGTCGACGCCGTGCCGGTTGGGGCTGCCACACGACCAGCGCGGTGGACGGCCCGCGCCGGGCGGCTAGTTCGGCCCGGGTGTGGTCGAGTTCGGAGAGCAGCTCGCTGAGTTTCAGCTGCAGCGCGTCGACGTGGGCCTCGAGTTCGATGATGCGTTTGATCCCGGCGAGGTTCACGCCCTCGTCCTGCGAGAGACGCTGCACCTCGCGCAGGTGCGCGACGTCACGGGCCGAGTACCGACGACCGCCACCGGCGGTGCGTCCCGGTGTGACCAACCCGAGCCGGTCGTACTGGCGCAGGGTCTGCGCGTGCATCCCGGCCAGTTCGGCCGCGACCGAGATGACGAAGACCGGTGCGTCCTCTGGAGGTTGCGGCGACATCATGTGGCGCGCCCGGTGGATGAAGCCGCGAGCGCCGCGGTGATAGCCGGACGGGGGTCCTCGGTGCGGGTCGCGAGGTAGGCCTCGAGTGCTGCCTTGGCTGAGTCGTCGAGATCCTTGGGTACTGCCACTTCGACCGTGACGAGCAGATCGCCGGTCCGCTTCTTGCTGGCCACGCCGCGTCCACGAACGCGCAGCGTGCGACCGGACGGAGTGCCCGGCGCGACCTTCAGGCTCACCGGTGCTTCGAGGGTGGGGACGCGCAGAGTCGTGCCCAGCGCCGCCTCGCCGAAGGTGATCGGCACGGTGAGGGTGAGGTCGTCCCCGGAACGGCCGAACAGCCGATGACTACGGACGCGGACGGTGACGAACAGGTCCCCCGCCGGGCCGCCGTTCTCCCCTGGGGTGCCCTTGCCCGCGATCCGGACCTTGGCGCCGTCCTTCACCCCTGCTGGGATGCGGACGGTGATGGAGCGACTCTGTTTCGTCGTCCCGGTGCCCGCGCAGTCCGGGCACGGGTTGTCGATGATGTTGCCGGAGCCGCGGCACTCAGGGCATGGCTCACTGAAACCGAAGCCGCCCTGGTTGCGTAGCACCGATCCGGTGCCGCTGCAGCCGGGGCAACGACGCGGTGTGGTGCCGGGCCGGGCGCCGAGTCCGCCGCATGTGCGACAGGTGCCAGGGGTGGAGAGGGACAGCGGCAGTGTCGTGCCGCGCACCGCCTCGACGAACTCGAGATCGACGGAGGCGTTGACGTCCTGCCCACGCCGCGGCCCGGCGGTGCCGCGACGGGACGAACTGCCGGTGTTGAACAGACCGTCGAACATGTCGCTGAGGTTCGCTCCGCCGCCCGACCCACCGAACAGGTCGGACATGTCGAAGCGGGACGACGCGCCGCGGCCGCCGCCGCCACCGCCGAATCGGCCGCCGCCGCCGCCGAACAGTGAGCGCTGCTCGTCGTACTCCTTGCGTTTCGCGACATTGGACAGGATGCCGTAGGCCTCAGAGACCTCTTTGAACTTCGCTTCGGCCTCGGGCTTACCAGGGTTGTTGTCCGGATGGAGATCCCGGGCCAGCTTGCGGTAGGCCTTCTTGATATCGCTCGGCGAGGCGTCCTTCGCGACGCCGAGCGCCTTGTAGTAGTCCTTCTCCACGTTGCTCATCGCTCGACGTCACCTACCTCTCTCGTCATCCACGCCATGGTTGGGTGCTTCGTTGCACTAGTCGCTTGCCGGACCCTGATTCTGTGCCGTCGGTTCGCTCTCGATCCCCACGTCATCGGGCGTGGGTTCCGCGCCGGACGTGGCGTCGGGTGAGCCGGCTCCGGTGATGGGGTCACTGACCCCGACCATTGCCGGACGCAGCAGTCGGTCCTTGTGCTGGTAGCCGCGCCGCATCACCGTCGTACAGGTGGGCTCGGTGACGCCGTCGTTCTCGTCGTGCATGACGGCCTCGTGCCGCGAGGGATCGAAAGGATCCCCCACATCGCCGAAGGAGGAGAGCCCGACCTCGGTGGACACCGCCTCGAGCTTGTCGGCGACCGCCTTCAGTGGTCCGGTCAGATCGCCGTGCGCAGCGGCCCGATCCAAGTCGTCAAGGACCGGCAGCAGCGAGGTGAGAACACGGCTCACCGCGACGTCACCGGCCGCGAGTCGGTCGCGGTCGGCACGCCGACGGTAGTTCGCGTACTCGGCCGAGACGCGCTGCAGGTCACGGGTGCGCTCCTCGAGCAGCACCGTGGTCTCGTCCTGCGGCGCGTCCAACGTCAGATCGGTCGTGGACTCCGGGGCGTCGACCCCACCGTCCCCGGTGGCGTCCGAGGACGCCACCGGGTCGGGCTCACGGTCGATCTTGCGGTTGTTGCGAATGACGACCGGAGGGGCTTCCTCGGAGTCCGCGCCGTACGGCGCTGAGTTCACTTGGAGTCCTCCGTGGGTTCCTCGTCGACGACCTCGGCGTCGACGACACCGTCGTCAGCGGGATCGGAGGTCTTGGTGAAGTCCGGGCCCGCACCGGCGCCGTCCCCGCCCGCGGCCTGCGCGGCAGCGTGCATCGCCCCGCCGGTCTCGGTGGCCAGCGTCGACACCTTCTCCTGCGCGGCCTTGATCGCGTCGAAGTCGGCGCCGTCGAGAGTCTTCTTCAGCTCCTCGACTGCGGCCTCGAGCTCGGCCTTCTTCTCCGCCGGGATCTTGTCACCGTGCTCGGCGAGGAACTTCTCGGTGCTGAACTGCAGCCCCTCCGCGGAGTTGCGGATCTCGGCCTCGTCGCGGCGCTTCTTGTCGTCCTCGGCGTGCGCCTCGGCGTCCTTCATCATCCGGTCGATCTCGTCCTTGGACAGGCCCGAACCACCGGTGATGGTCATGCCCTGTTCCTTGTTGGTCGCCCGGTCCTTGGCCGACACGTGCACGATCCCGTTGGCGTCGATGTCGAAGGTGACCTCGATCTGCGGGATGCCACGCGGCGCCGGCGGCAGGTTGTCCAGGTCGAACATCCCGAGGCGCTTGTTGTACGCCGCGATGTCGCGCTCGCCCTGGTACACCTGGATCTGGACGCTGCTCTGGTTGTCGTCCGCGGTCGTGAAGATCTCCGAGCGCTTGGTCGGGATCGTCGTGTTGCGCTCGATCAGCTTGGTCATAATGCCGCCCTTGGTCTCGATACCCAGGGACAGCGGTGTGACGTCGAGGAGCAGGACGTCCTTGACCTCGCCGCGCATGACGCCGGCCTGCAGCGCAGCGCCGACGGCGACGACCTCATCGGGGTTGACGCCCTTGTTGGGCTCCTTGCCACCGGTGAGCTGCTTGACCAGTTCGCTGACGGCCGGCATGCGAGTGGAACCGCCGACGAGCACGACGTGATCGATCTGGTCGACGGTGATGCCGGCGTCCTTGATGACGGTCTGGAACGGCTTCTTGGTGCGCTCGAGCAGGTCCGCGGTGATCTTCTGGAATTCGGCGCGGGACAGCGTCTCGTCGAGGAACAGCGGGTTCTTCTCGGCGTCCTGGGTGATGTAGGGCAGGTTGATGCCCGTCGAGTTGGACGACGACAGCTCGATCTTCGCCTTCTCGGCCGCCTCGCGCAGCCGCTGCATGGCCATCTTGTCCTTGGTCAGGTCGATGCCGTGACCGGCCTTGAACTTGTCGACCAGCCAGGTGATGACCCGCTCGTCCCAGTCGTCGCCACCGAGCTTGTTGTCACCGTTGGTGGCCTTGACCTCGCGGATGCCCTCGCCGATCTCGAGCAGGGACACGTCGAACGTGCCGCCGCCGAGGTCGAAGACCAGGATCGTCTGCTCCTGCTCGCCCTTGTCCAGGCCGTACGCGAGTGCCGCAGCGGTGGGCTCGTTGACGATCCGCAGGACATTGAGGCCCGCGATCGTGCCGGCCTCCTTGGTGGCCTGACGCTCGGCGTCGCTGAAGTACGCCGGGACGGTGATCACCGCGTCGGTGACCTCCTCGCCGAGGTAGGACTCGGCGTCCCGCTTGAGCTTCTGCAGGACGCGGGCGCTGATCTCCTGCGGGGTGTAGTCCTTGCCGTCGATCTTGACGGTCCAATCGGTCGCGCCCATGTGGCGCTTGACCGACCGGATCGTGCGGTCGACGTTGGTCACTGCTTGACGCTTGGCGACCTCGCCGACGAGAACCTCGCCGTTCTTCGCGAAAGCGACGACGCTGGGCGTGGTGCGCGCGCCCTCGGCGTTGGCGATGACCTCCGGCTCGCCACCGCTGAGGACGGCGACGGTGGAGTTGGTGGTGCCTAGGTCGATGCCGACCGCTCGTGCCATGTGGGGCTCCTTCGTTGCGCGGATTCGTTGAGTTCTGGATTCGGGGGACCACTCAGGTCCGTGATTCCGATAGTGCCCATGGCGCGGGCACTTGTCAAAATAACTGAGTCAAGTGCGCTCAACTTCCCGAAGGCGGGTGTGATATGAGCCACGAAACGGACGGGTCAGCCCTGAGAGCGAGGCGTGGGACGTGCGCGCCTCGGGGTTTCCGGGGTCGACGTTGCGCTGGAGGCGCTAGCCAGGGCGCGTTCGACCTCGTCCGCGCGACGCGTTTCGTTCTCGGCGTGCCGCCGGGCGTCGGCCAGCTCGCGCTCGGCGGTGGCAGCAGCCGCATCGGCAGCGTCCAGCCGCTCTCGAGCCTCGCTGACGGCGGCCTCGAGGTTCTCGACCCGCGCGTGGGCGTCTGCTGCCGCGGTCTCGGCGTCGGTGCGTGCCTGCGCGGTGACGGACAGGTCCTGCTCGGCCTGATGCAGCCGGCTGGTCGTCTGCTGCAGCATTTCGGTGGCCTGCGTGACCTGTGCTGTCGATGCGGCGGCCTGTGCCTCGGCGGACTCGGCGCGATCACGGAGGGTGTCGCGTTCCGCGCTTAGTGTCTCGATCTTCGTTTCGGCGGCGGCCTGGGTGGCGGCGGCCGTTCGTTCGGCCTCGGCGCGTGCGTGGTCGAGTTCTTCGGCCATTTCGGTGGTGACGGCGTCGAGGCGGGCCTGGGTGTCGGCGACGCGGGCGTCGGCTTCTGCGTGCGCGGCGGCGATCTTCGTTTCAGCATCGGCGTGGGCGGCGGCGATCTTTTCGTCAGCGGCGGACCGCGTGGCGGCGGCCGTTCGCTCGGCCTCGGCGCGTGCGTGGTCGAGTTCCTCGGCCATCTCAGTGGCGACAGCCTCGAGTTGCGCCCGGACCTCCGCAACGCGCGACTCCGCGTCAGCCTGTGCGTCGGTCGCCCGGCTTTGGGCGTCGGCGAGAGCGTCGTCGCGGCGGGCCACATCGTCGTGTGCTTGGGCGAGAGCGGCTTCGACTTCGTCCAGTCTGACGCCTGCCTGCTGGGCCCGCGTCGCGGACTCCTCAGCGCGGCGTGAGGCCGTCGCTGCGGTCGCGGCGGCGGATCGCAACTGCTCGGCAGCGGCGGTCCGCTCCAGTTCTAGGGCTTCGGTGAATTCCTGTTCGAGCAGGTCGGCACGTCGCGCCGACTCGTGGACGTGGCGGTCGGCCTGCGTAAGGCGCAGTTCCGCCGCGTCGATGCGACGCTGGAGGTCCGCTCGATCGAGGTTCGCTGCGGCGAGCCGGTGTTCGGCCTCGACCCGTTCGCGTTCGAGGACTTCGGCGAATTCATCGCGTTGGCTGGCCAGGTCAGCGCGTAACTCCTCGAGCGCCGCCTCGCGGTCGCGAAGCTCGCTCGCGTGCGCCTCGGCGGCCTCCGCGAGGAGTCGGTCGGCTTCGGCGGCCTGTGTTTCCAGACGGGCGTTGAGCTCGGCCACCCGTTGGTCGCCGTCCTGGGCCGCGACTCTGGAATGCTCGGCGTGTTCTTCTTGCGCGAGTCGCGCACGTTCGTCCGCGTCGGCCTGTGCCGTCTGCAGCTGCTGCTCGGACTGCGTCCGGTGGTGGTCCAACGCCTCGGCGAACTCGCGCTCTTGCGCGTCGAACCGCGACTGAATCTCCGCGACGCGCGCGTCCGCGCCCTGCTGGACGGATTGCGATTCTTCCTCGGCCCGGCTGCGTGCGAACTGCAACTCTTCACCGAGCTCGTTCTGGACGGCCTCGAGCCGAGCCTGCGCCTCA
>JBDTFN010000102.1:0-4444 GCA_039937915.1 Jatrophihabitans sp.
TCGACGCCGGGGGGCGGCCGGACGTCCGCACCGTGCTGGCCAAGGGCATCGACGAGCGCGGCGTGACCTTCTTCACCAACTACGAGTCGGCGAAGGGGCGCGCACTCGCCGCGAATCCGTACGCCGCGATGGTGTTCGTGTGGTTGCCGCACGAGCGTCAGGTCCGGCTGAGCGGTCCGGTGACCCGGATCGACCGCGACGAGACCGCGCAGTATTTCGCTGGCCGTCCGCGAGGGTCGCAGATCGGCGCGTGGGCCTCGCCGCAGTCGCAGGTCATCGCGTCCCGTGCCCAGCTGGACGAGTCCGAAGCGGCCGTGGTGGCCCGCTTCGGCGACGGTCCGATCCCACCCCCGCCCCATTGGGGCGGTCTGCGCTTGGCCCCCGAGTCGGTCGAGTTCTGGCAGGGCCGCAGCGGACGCATGCACGACCGCATCCGATTCCGGCTCGTCGGGGAGGCCTGGTTGATGGAGCGGCTCGCTCCGTGAGTGAAGAACCCACCTCGGACATCCCACAGCCCGAGGACGCTGTTGAGCAGGCCCGCACCCTGGGGTCGATGCTGCGCCGGCACGCGGTCGACACCCGCCCGTTGGCGATCCCGGCCTATCGCCGGCTGCTGATCGGCCAGGGAACCTCGTTCATCGGGTCGATGCTCACCCAGGTCGCCGTGCCCGTGCAGGTGTACGCACTCTCGAAGTCGTCACTCGATGTGGGAATGGTCGGATTGGCCGGGCTGGTGCCGATCGTCACATTCGGCCTGTACGGCGGCGCGATCGCCGACGCCATGGACCGGCGCACCCTGCTGTTCTGGTCCTCGCTGCTGTCCTGGACGGTCACCCTCGCGCTGTTCGTGCAGACGATGTTCGGCGCCGGCAGCGTCGGGCTGATCCTGGCCCTCGTAGCGGTGCAGTCCGGCGCGTTCGCCACAGCGTCCTCGGCCCGGGGCGCGATCATCCCGCGGCTGGTGCCGAACGACCTCGTCGCCTCGGCGAACACGTTGAACTTCACCGTCGGGAACGTCGGGCAAGTCGTCGGGCCGCTGCTTGCCGGCGTCCTGGTGATCCTGCCCAACGGCTTTGCCATCGCTTACGGGGTGGACGCGCTGTTGTTCACGACCGCGCTGTACTCGGTGTTCCGCCTCCCCCCGATCCCGCCGGACGGATCGGGCCAGAAGCTCGGACTGCGCTCGATCGCCGACGGGCTCGCGTTCATCGCTACTCGTCCGGTACTGCTGATGTCGTTCCTCGTCGACATCGTCGCGATGGTCCTGGCAATGCCACGGGCACTGTTCCCCGAGGTCGCTGCCAACCGCTTCGACGGCAACGTCGGCCCGCTGTACGCGGCCATCGCGATCGGAGCGGTGGTCGCGGGGCTGTCCAGCGGCTGGATCGGACGGGTGCGACGCCAAGGGGTGGCGCTGACCGTCGCGATCGTCGGCTGGGGTAGCGCGGTGGCGTTATCCGGCCTGGCGCACCAGTTGTGGTTGGTCGTCGTACTGCTTGCGGTGGCCGGCGCCGCCGATCTGGTCAGCGCGGTCTACCGACAGACCATTCTGCAAACCTATGCGCCCGACGAGATGCGTGGACGGATGCAGGGCGTGTTCATCGCTGTGGTCGCCGGTGGTCCACGACTGGGCGACCTCCGTGCCGGTGGCACGGCCGCGGCCACCTCGCCGACCATCTCGTGGGTGGGGGGCGGCATCGCCTGCGCGCTCGTCGTCGCGGTGGCCGGGTTCGCCGTCCGCTCATTCTGGAACTACGACGCCGCCGCCGTCGAGCCGGACAGCATCGAGGCGGAGCGACTAGCGTCCGACCTATGACCGCCCTCCGCTTCGCTCCGGCCGCCGAAGGCCATTCCCACTCGTCATGCGCTCACGGTGTTCGCACATGACCGCCCTCCGCTTCGCTCCGGCCGCCGAAGGCCATTCCCACTCGTCATGCGCTCACGGTGTTCGCCCATGACATTGAGCGGGAAGCAGTGGACGATCGCCGCCGGGACGCACCGCGCGACGGTGGTCGAGGTCGGGGCCGGGCTGTTGAACTACCAGGTCGACGGCGTCGACGTCACCTGCACCTACGGCGACGGTGTCCTGCCGCCGAAGGCGTGCGGCACCACTCTGGTGCCGTGGCCGAACCGGCTCCGTGGTGGGAAGTACAGCTTCGACGGCGAGGCGCAGCAGTTGGCCCTGACCGACCCGGAGGCCGGCAACGCGATCCACGGCCTGGGCCGGTGGGCCCGCTGGACGAAGGTGCGGCAGAGCGAGAACGCGATCACCCTGCGCCTGGACATCGTCCCGCAGAAGGGATATCCGTTCCAGATCCGGGCCGAGGTCACCTACGCGCTGCACCCCGAGGCCGGGCTGATGGTGACCCTCGGCGCCCGCAACAACGGTCCGACCCGGGCCCCGTTCGGCGCGGGCTCGCATCCATATCTGGCTACTCGCGGGCACCGCCTGGACGACGTCACCCTCGTGCTCCCGGCGCGCGAGGCGCTCGTGATGGACGATCAGCAGGTCCCGGTCGGCTCCCGAGCGCTGTCGGGCAAGGACGATTTCCGACGCGGTCGCAGGCTGCGCGCCGAGCGTTTCGATTCCGGCTTCACCTCCTTGACGATGACCGCGGGACGCGGTGTCGCCGAGGTCCGGACGAAATCGGGCGGCACCCGACTGTGGTTCGACGAGACCTTCCGATTCCTGCAGGTCTACACGGTGGACGAGGTGAGCCCGGGTCAAGCCGGCATCGCGATCGAACCGATGACCTGTGCGCCCGACGCCTTCAACTCCGGTGCCGGTTTGATCGTGCTCGAACCGCGCGGCGCCTGGACCGGCACCTGGGGTATCGAGCCGTTCTGAGCAGCTGGGAGCACAATCCAATCCAACTTCCAGGGCGGCGTGACGAGGTTGCCGATCCGCTGGGCCGCCTGAGCCCCCTGGGTCACGCGTCGAGCTGGCGGTCGAGCGCGGCGACGGCGTCGTCACGATTCATCCCGAGCGAGCGCACGGCTACTGCGTAGGCACGCGCCGCAGAGGCCAGCCCGTCGCGGGCCTGCTTGGCGGTGGGTTTGCGCTGCCGGGCGATCGTCGTCCCGTGCCGCACCCGGCTGACCACCACGCCGGCGGACTCGAGCTCGCGATAAGCGCGGGCCACCGTCCCGGGCGCGAGCCCCAGATCGCCGGCAAGCTGGCGGATCGTCGGCAGCCGGCTGCCCTCGGTCAGGTCGCCCGACGCTGCGAGCTCGGCGATCTGCGCGCGGATCTGCTCATACGGCGGGACCGCGCCGGTGGAGTCGATCTCGAGTATCACCGTGGCGACAATTCCTGGGCGCTGGAACTCGTGGCTCGCGCGGGGAGCATCGAGGTCGACCTGGCCACCAAGATCCCGAGCAGCGGAAGTCCGAGTCCGGGCACGAGCGACAGCACCCGTGACGCGTCGTCGGTCAGCACCGTGGTGATCGTGGTCGCGCCGAGATACCCCGTGATCGCCAGCGCTGACCCGGCCAGCACGTGCAGCGAGCGTGACCTGATCGATTCGTCCGCGACGAGGACGTCGTGCTCGGCGGGCGGTTGCGCCCTCAGCAGGACATGACGCGCGACTGCCCCGATGATGCCCACCGCCACGACGCCGGCGCCCAGCAGGACAGCCACGCGGTAGCTGGGCATGGCAACGAGGGCCACGACCTGGCCGACGAGCAGCACGACGACCGATACGCCTACCGCCCATCGCACCCGAACCGCCACGTAGTCGCGCGCGCGGCGTGGTAGCAGCGACGCCGTCCGCCGGTGTCCGTGCGTGCTCACGACGCTGACCCGCCATTCGGCGATGACGGCCCCGACGAACCAACCGATGAACAGGGTGACCGCCCCGATCCGCAATTCTCCGTGCGCGACGATCGACTCGGTCACTCCTGCGCCGATGGTGACGAGTAGTCCACCGCCGCGCCACCGCCGCGTCGTGGCCAGGTACCGGATGACGATGGGTCCGTTGTCGGGCGTGATGCGCAGGCATTGGCGCGCAGCGAATCGCTCGAGTCGCTCTCGGGTGACGTCGTGGAAGGGCGTGGTCGCAAGCATCAGCACGGCCGCAAGAAAGATCGGCAGGAGCAGGAACCAGATAGTCACACTCGTCAATGTATCAATGTCCTGCTACATTGACCAGATGAAACAGGCGGTGTGGGTTAGGGACGACGTGTGGTCGCAGTTGGACCCGTCGGCTGCGCGACTGACCTCGCTGTCGCGTCGTGTCCTGTTCAGCGGGGCCGTGCTGGTGATCCTCCTCATCACGGCCGTCGTGTTCGCGTCCAGCTCCGGCCTGATTCGTCCAGACCTGTCGTCACCGATCGGCGGCGGTAGCGCCGATTCGGCCACCCGGCAGTTCGACCAGAGCGCGGAGATTCGCAACGACGGCTGGTTCGACGCGCATCTTGACGCGATCAGCAGCGCGGCGCCCGG
>JBDTFN010000103.1:0-7132 GCA_039937915.1 Jatrophihabitans sp.
CCTGGTCGTTCCTGTGGATCGTCGACGCGCCGCTGTTCGAGCCGACCGGCGACGCCGTCGCCGCCGGTGACGTTGCGGTCGGATCAGGTGCGTGGACGGCCGTCCACCATGCCTTCACCTCGCCCAAGCCGGACTCGATGGACACCTTCGACACCGACCCGGGCTCCGCGTTGGCCTACGCCTACGACATCGTCTGCAACGGTAACGAGATCGGCGGCGGGTCGATCCGTATCCACCGGCGCGACGTCCAGGAACGGGTCTTCGCCGTTATGGGACTCGGCGAGGAGCAAGCGCGGGAGAAGTTCGGCTTCCTGCTCGACGCGTTCGGCTACGGCGCCCCGCCGCACGGTGGTATCGCCTTCGGCTGGGACCGCATCTGTGCCCTCCTATCGGGCACCGAGTCGATCCGCGACGTGATCGCGTTTCCCAAGACCGGCGGCGGTTTCGACCCGCTCACCGCGGCGCCCGCCCCGATCACGCCCGAGCAGCGCAAGGAGGCCGGGGTCGACGCCACACCCGAGAAGAAGACCGACGAGCCGACCACGCAGAGCTGAGTCCGCGACCACGCCCGATCAGGTTGAGTGGTCCGTTCGTGCGTCGAGTGGTCCGAAACTTCGGACCACTCAGCGCGTAACGGACCACTCAACGGGTGGATGGACGGGGGCGCTACTCGGTCTCGCCGTACTCGCCGAACCAGCGGGCGAGTGAGCCCTTCCGGCTCACCGCGCGCAGCCGCCGTTCGGTCTGCTCCCGCTGCTTGCGGCTGGTGACGATGAGCATCTCGTCGCCGGTGCGCAACCGGGTGGACCGCTCCGGGACGATGTTGTTCCCCTCCCGGATGATCAGCGTGATGACGCTGCGTTCGGGCAGGCGCAGTTCCAGAATCGACACCGAGTCCAGCCGCGACCCGGGGTGGATCGTCACGGTCAGCAGTTCGGCGTCCAGGACATCGAGCGGCGCGGACTCGACGTCGATGCGGCGGGTGTTCTCCTTGGGCGCGATCCGCAGCCATTTCGCGAACGGGGACAGATTCGGTCCCTGCACGAGGGTGAACAGCACGACGAGCACGAAGACGATGTTCAGCACGCGGACGCTGCCGTCGATTCCGGCGACGATCGGGAAGGTCGAGAGCACGATCGGCACGGCGCCGCGCAGCCCCGCGAAGGACAGGAAGATCTGTTCACGCACCGGCACCCGGAACGGCATCAGCGACGCGAAGACCGATGCGGGACGCGCCAGCAGGAGCACCACCAGGCCGATGAGGAGCGCGGGCAGGATCTGCGGGCCGAGTTCGCTGGGGTCCACGAGCAGACCGAGCAGGACGAACAGTCCGATCTGGGCCAGCCAGCCGAGACCTTCGGCGAAGGATCTCGTCGCCGCGCGGTGGGGCAGGCCGGTGTTGGCCAGGACCAACGCGCACAGGTATGCGGCGAGGAAGCCGCTGGCGTGGGCCGAGCCCGCTGCGGCGAAGGCGACCATTCCGATGCCGAAGATGGCCAGGGGGTAGAGCCCGGAGGCCGGTAGCGCCAGACGCGGCAGCACGAAGGCCCCGGCGAAACCGAACGCGAGGCCGATGGCCGCTCCTGCACCGAGTTCGTAGGCCATCGTCAGGACGATCTCGAGCGGGTCGACGTGCAGCGGCACCGTCGACAGCAGGACCACGAGGATCACCGCGGGTGCGTCGTTGAAGCCGGACTCGGCCTCGAGCAGGCCGACCACTCGTTTGGGTAACGGGACAATCCGCAGGATCGCGAACACCGCCGCCGCGTCCGTCGAGGACAGGATCGCCCCGAACAGGAACGCCAGTTGCCAGTCGAAGCCGAGCAGCAGGTGTGCGCCGACGGCGGTGACTGCGGCGCTCACGCCCACCCCGACCGTGCCCAGTACGCCGGCCGGAGCGACCACGGCGCGGATCTCGCTCCAGCGGGTGGTCAGACCGCCCTCGACGAGGATCACCGCGAGCGCCGCGGTGCCCAGGTCCTGGGCGGTCTGGACGTTGTCGAAGTTGAGCCCGAGAACGTCGTGCCCGAGCAGCACGCCCAGCCCCAGGAAGATCAGCAGACTGGGCAGGCCGGCGACGGCGGCAAGGCGGGTCGCGACGATGCTGACGAGAACGACCACGCCACCGACCAGGAGCGCGATGTACAACTCCTGCAGTGTCACGGCTGCCTTCCGCGCTGTTGAGGGTCGCCGACCGCGGTCAGGGTTCCCCACCCTAAAGGACTCGTAGCGCCGCCGGGACCATGGACGGCGACGGGTTCCCTATGGTGGGGCGATGAGCGACATCGTGAACGTGCCCGTCCGCGAGGCGGTGGCGGCGTTCGCGGCGTCGCCCAACGCGCAGACGTCCATGGACGTACTCCGGCATTGTCTGCACGGCGAGCTGCTGCTCGACGTCACCGGGTCGACGATGACGATCGTCGACGGCGAACCGGTTGAGGCCGAGTCGCTCGAGATTCGCTGCGCAGAGGCCCCGGACGGGGGCCCGGCGCTGCTCGCCTTTACCTCTGCGGCCGAGTTGGACCGCATGCACCCTGACGGCACCGTGACCCAGCCGTACGGTCAGCCTGCGACCGCGGTCGTGGAGTTCGCGTACGCGCAGGAGAACGGCTGGCTCTATCTCGACGCCGGCGGCACCACCTGCGCCATGCCGCGCGCGTCGCTCGAACTGGCGGTGGACGTGCCCCGCAACGACGCGGTGCGTGAGGCGCTCGACCGGCCGGACGCCTTGGTGGGCGCGCTTCAGTCCGAGGGGGTCTTGCTCTTGGCGGCCGACCCGTCGCAGACCGAGCAGCACGCGCAGGGCGATCTGAACGCCGGTATCCGGAGCGTCGACCTGCCAGGGGGTGGCCGCGGCCTGCTGGCCTTCACCTCCGCCCCGGAACTGCTGGCCCACACGGCCGGGGACGCCGTCATCGTCCGGACGACCCGCGAGATCCTCGCCGTGCTCGGCGATGCGACCTACGACGCGCTCGTCCTGAACTCGGCCGGTCCGACGGCGATTGTCGCCCGGGAGGCGCTGATCGGGTGATCACCGGACCGGCGCACAGGTGTAGCTGACCTCCGCACTCTGTGCGGTGATCACGCCGCCAGGTGCCACGACCCGTACCGTCGCCCGTCCGCGTAGCGCCTGCTGACCGCTCACCGGGAAGTGCACGCCCACCTTTACCTCCCGCCGGCCCTGCGCGACCACGATCGGCCCGGCGTCGAATTGCTTCCCGCCGGGCAGTGACCAGTCCGCCGTGAGCGTTCCCGACGAGCCGTTGGTGAGGATGCGCGCGACGAAGTCGAACAGGGCGCCGGGGCAGTGGCCAACTGCGTTCGCCGGCGCGACGGCGATCGCGACCGAAGCGAGCGTCAGCTTCGCCGGCGGCACCGGATCAGATCGTGTGACCAGGACGATCGTCACCGCGGCTATGACGGCGAGGCCGGACGCGACGGCGACCAGCAGTCCTCGCCGACGTCGACGTGGCGGCCCCGGAGCCGTGGCGGGTCGGGGAATGAACACCGGCGGTCCCGCAAGGCCCGGTGACGCCGGCCCCAGCATCGTCGTGTCGTCGTCGTCCCGGTCACGCTGGCTGTCGTGCACCCGAGGCTGGACCTCGGGCCGGACGGCCGGCCAATCGGTGGCCGGCACCGACCTCAGCCGGCGGACGAGTTCGGCCGGCAGGATCCGCCACTCGGGCCGTTTGTCGAGTCCCTGCATCAGGGCGTTACCGGCGGCCACGGGGAAGCCAGGAACTATCGCCTCCGGTTGAGGAGGCTGTTGCGTCCAGTGAGCCGTGATCAGCGCCAGCGGCGAGTCGGCCTGGATCGGTCGGCGACCGACGAGGGCCTCGTAGGCCATGACCGCGAAGCTGTACGCATCTGATCGGGTGTCGGGTTGACCACCCTGGCTCACCTCAGGAGCGAAGTAGGCCGGCGTGCCGCCGACGATCTCTCCGGCCGTACGGAACATGCTCGGATCGGTGAGCACGCGAGCCAGGCCGAAGTCGCCCAGCTTGGCGTGCCCGTCGTCCAGGACGAACACGTTGCTGGGTTTGACGTCGCGGTGCACGACCCCGGCCGATGCGGCGACGGTGAGTGCACGGGCGACGTCCTCGAGGACACCGAGCGCCTGTGGCGTCGTGAGGCAGTGATTCGCGATGAGCTCGTCGAACGGGGATCCGGCGACGAATTCCATCACCAGCAGGGCATCGGCGCCGGGCGTGTCCTCGCCGGTCGAGAAGTCATACACCCGGACGATGGCCGGATCCCGTAGTCCGGCCAGCACCTGGCCCTCGCGCCGGAAACGCGCGATTGCGTCCGCGTCGGTCAGCACATGACGGTGAATGCGCTTGATCGCCACCATTCTGGACAATGACCGTTGGCGAGCGAGAACGACGTCCCCGAACGCGCCGGCACCGAGCGCGCGCTCGTAAACGTATTCGGCCGGGAGTGTCCGTTCGCCCATATAAGTCCGGTTTCTGCAGCTATTCGGAGCGACGGTCCGATGATACATTTCGGCCTCGGCGAATGGCGGGGGCCCAGCTATGGAATTCGGCCGGTATGAGGTGCTTCGGCAGGTCGGCGTCGGATCCACGGCGACCGTGTACCAGGCGCGACACCGCGAATTGCATCAGCTCGCAGCGATAAAGGAGTTGAACCCGCGGTTGCGGGATTCTCCGCGTGCATTGTTGCGATTTCGGTCCGAGGCAAAGATGTTGGCCGAATTCGACCATCCGAACATCGTCACGGTCTATGACTTCGTCGAGGAACCCGGCCGGTCCTGGATCGCCGAGGAATGGGTCGACGGAGTCACCGTCGAGACTCTGCTCGCAACCGATGGAGCGTTGTGCGGTGAACAGTGCCTCGGCGTTCTGCGCGGGGCGCTGCTCGGTCTGGCCTACGCGCACGAGCGAGGCGTGGTCCATGGCGATGTCGCACCGTCGAACATGATCGCCGATCAGGCCGGAACCTCGAAGCTGGTCGACTTCGGCGTCAGCGCTCCGTCCGGGACGGCCGACGTCTACGGCACGCCGGCCTTCATCAGCCCGGAGGGGGCGCGGGGCGAGCCGGTGGGTCCCTCCGGTGACGTGTACTCCGCCGGCGCCGTCCTCTATCTGCTGCTCACCGGATCGGTCCCCTTCCCGGCGCCGACGGTCGGGGAGGTCCTGGCCGCGCAGATGACCGCGCCGCCGCCGCAACTTCGAGGACAGGGCAACCTGCTCAGCGCCCTCGTGGCGGACTCGCTGGCCAAGGATCCGGGGGCGCGACCCCAGGACGCAGGCGAGTTCCTACACCGACTTGAGGAGGGCGCGCAGGAGAAGTACGGGCCTGGCTGGCTCGAGCGTGCCTCGATCGCCGGCGTGGTCGCAGCGACCATGGGCGGTGCGGGGCTCGGCTCGGCCGTCCTGGCGGGCGCCGGGGGAACATCGGTCGCCGCCGGGGCGGGTGACCCGGGAACGGCGTGGGTGGCCTACGGCCAGAGCGGGATCGTGACGGGAGCGGCCCGGGTGATCCGGCACGGCGGTGCGCTGTCGCCACGCAACATTCTTCTGGGGCTCGGCCTCGCCGCCGCCGTCGTGGTCGGTGGCACCTTCATTGCGCTGTCCGGGAGCGACGATGCGCAGAAGCGGTCACCGCTCGCCGACCAACCCGCGATCACTTCGGCCGCGGTCGATGTTGTGGCCCCGTCCGCGACACCGTCGGTCACCTCGATAAACAGCATCCCGCTGAGCGGCAAGTACCGGATACAGACCCGCATCGTCAGCACGAACTTCGAGAACGACCACGTCGGTCAGCGCTTCGAACGAGTCTGGACCCTCGATCTGTCCTGCGCCGCGACGAAGTGCGGCGGATCGGTCGCATCGTCCTCGGGAAGCGCGTACACCGTCAGCTTCGACGGGCAGACACTGGTCGGTACCTCGAGCGGGACGCAGGTCGGGCCGTGCATCTACACCTCCGGCCCGAAGACCGGCAAACCGTATCCGGGGACCCGATTCAAGCGGACGTACCAGACGACCTTCACCTTCACGGTCACCTCGCGTTCGGACGGGCCGGCGCCGGTCCGCGGGACGGTGTTGACGCTCACCGGCAACGGTGTGGGCACGAGCCCCAAGGGCACCGTGCTGGCCGGGAAGTGCACGAACTCCGACCATGCGCGTCACGAGAAGTCCACGGCCGTGCTGACCTACGTGTCGTCCTGACCTCGTGGCTTCCTGACGTCACCGTGCGCTGGGCCTCCTAGGCTGGGCGGCGTGACGCTCTTCGAAACCGGCAAGAACGCCGCGACACCGGAGGGCGTGCTCGACGACCGAACCGGTCCGCTGGCGGCCCGGATGCGCCCACGCACCCTCGACGAGGTGGTCGGGCAGGACCACCTGCTCGCCCAGGGCTCGCCGCTGCGCCGATTGGTCGAAGGCGACTCACCGATGTCGCTGATCCTGTTCGGGCCGCCAGGAACGGGCAAGACCACCCTTGCGCTGATCGTGTCCAGCGCGGCCAACCGTCGCTTCGAGCAGCTGTCCGCCCTGAACGCCGGGGTCAAGGACGTCCGGGAAATCATCGCCCGGGCGAAGGCCGAGCTCACCCACATGGGTCGGCAGACCGTCCTGTTCATCGACGAGATCCACCGCTTCTCCAAGACCCAGCAGGACTCGCTGCTCGCCGCGGTCGAGGCCCGGCACGTCACCCTCGTCGCGGCCACGACCGAGAACCCCTTCTTCTCGATCGTCTCGCCGCTACTCTCGCGCAGCCTGCTCCTCACCCTGCAACCCTTGGACGAGGCCGCGGTCGGTCAACTCGTCGACCGCGCGCTGCTGAGCCCCCGTGGTCTGGACAACGCAGTGACGTTGGACGCCGACGCGCGCGCGCACCTGCTGCGGCTCTCCGGCGGTGACGCTCGTCGGGCGCTCACCGCCCTCGAGGCAGCGGCCGGCACCGTCCAGGCCGAGGGGCGGGCCGCGATCGACCTGGCCACCCTCGAGCAGGCCGTCGACAGCGCGGCGGTGCGTTACGACCGTGACGGCGACCAGCACTACGACGTCATCAGTGCCTTCATCAAGTCCATCCGCGGCTCGGACGCCGACGCGGCGCTGCATTACCTCGCCCGGATGCTCGAGGCGGGGGAGGACCCGCGCTTCATCGCCCG
>JBDTFN010000104.1:0-9142 GCA_039937915.1 Jatrophihabitans sp.
CAGGGGCGGAAGGAAGACGACGGTGACCGCGTCGACGTCGGGGTCGTCCACGGCACTGCGCAATGCGGTGGCGAAGGCGTCGGCCCCGGCCTCGACCCCGATGTCATCCAGTCGGGTGAGCCGCAACCCCTCGGCCGCGCAGGCGTTGGCGACGAGGATCCCGATCGCCGTCGAGTTGCCGACCACGGCCACCCGATCGCCCGCGGGCAACGGCTGGGTGGAGAGCAGCAGCGCGATGTCGAACATGCCGCCGACGGTGTCGACCCGGATCACCCCGGAGGCCTCGAACAGGGCTCGGGCGCTGATGTCGGGCACCTCGACGGAGGTCTGCGCCAGGCCGGCGACGGGCGCCGAGGCCGTGCCGCTCTTGACGGCGATGATCGGTTTGCTGCGGCCGAGGCGACGGGAGAGCCGGGCGAACTTTCGCGGATTGCCGAAGCTCTCCAGGTACATCAGGACGACGTCGGTCTGCTCGTCGGTCTCCCAGTACTGCAGCAGGTCGTTGCCGGAGACATCGGCGCGGTTGCCCGCGGAGACGAAGGTCGAGACGCCCAGCCCACGCCGAACCGCCTCGCCGAGGATCGTCACCCCGAGCGCGCCGGATTGCGAGAAGAACCCGACCCGTCCGGGCAGCGGCGACAGCGGCGCGAGCGAGGCGTTGAGGCGAACGTCCATCGCCGTGTTGAGGATGCCGAGGCAGTTCGGTCCGAGCACCCGGATGCCGTGCGCGCGCGCGTCCGTGACGAGGGCACGCTGGGCCGCCCGGCCGGCCGCCCGCTCGTCGTCGGAGCCTCGTTCGCCGAACCCGCCGGAGAGCACGACGAGCCCCCGCACGCCGCGCTGGGCGCAATGCCCGACGACCCCTGGCACCGAGGACGCCGGCACCGCGATGACCGCAAGATCGATGTCCTCAGGCAGGTCGAGGACGGTCGGGTAGGCCGGTACCCCGCCGACGTGTCGGGCGTCAGGATTGACCGGGTAGAGCCGTCCCTCGAAGCCCATCCGCAACAGGTTCTCGAAGACGGCGTGGCCGACCTTGTCCCGGTCGTTGCTGGCCCCGACGACTGCGACCGAGCGAGGGCGGACGAGCCGCTCGATCGAGCGTGCCTCCGCACGCTGCTCGCGCTCGCGCATGACGGCGGCGGTCAGCGCGGTCTCGTCGACGTCGAACTCCAGGGTCACCTCGCCGAACTCCATGTGCTTGGTGATCTCGTACCCGGCCTCACGGAAGACGCGGATCATGCCGCCGTTCTCGGCCAGCACCACGGCGATGAACCGCCGGACGCCGATCTCGCGCGCCGCCGCGGCGAGGTGCTCGAGCAGCACCGAGCCGATACCGCGGCCCTGGTGCGCGTCCGCGACCACGAACGCGACCTCGGCGTCGTCGCCGTCGGGGTAGCGCTCGTAGCGACCGACCGCGATGATCTGCTCACCGAGTTCGGCCACGAGCGCGACGCGGTCGTGGTGATCGACGTTGGTGAATCGGTGCAGGTCCCGCTCCGGGATCTGTGGGTAGGCCGAGAAGTAGCGCAGGTAGCGGGTCCGTTGGGACAGCCCGGCGTGAAAGGCGACCAGCGCGTCGGCGTCGCTGGGCTGGATCGGGCGCATGTGGACGGTGCCGCCATCGGCGGCGACGACGTCAGCCTCCCAGTGGGCCGGCGCCTCAGTCGCGGGGGTCATCGGGGTCCAGGCCGAGCAACGGGAACACCGCGCGACGGGTAGCCCCGATCGCGCCGTCGAGCCAGCCGTCGCCGCCCGGCATCCACGGGACCACCTCGGCCAGCGTCTTCTCCCCCATGCGGTCGGGCAGTTCGCTGCGCACGCCGCGGCTGCGGACGTGCTCGATCCAACCCGGCGGCACTACCGTGTCCGTCGACACCGTCGCCCCGGTCGCCTCGGCCAGCAGATGCGTCCACGTCCGCGGCACACAGCGCACCAGCCCGTAACCTCCGCCGCCCAGGGCCACCCACTTGCCACCGGTGACCTCGTGGGCAAGCAGGTGCATCGCGCTGATGGCTGCGCGCTGGCCGTCGATAGTGAGTTCCAGGTTCGCGAGCGGGTCCTCGTGATGGGTGTCGCACCCGCACTGGGAGACCAGGACGTCAGGCGCGAAGGCCCGCACCGCACCGGGCACGATGGCGTGGAAGGCCCGCAGCCACCCGGCATCCCCCGTTCCGGGCGGCAGCGCGACGTTGACCGACGTCCCCTCTGCGTCGCCCGTCCCGATCTCGGTCGGCATGCCGGTGCCGGGGAATAGCGTTCGCGGGTCCTGATGCAGGCTGACCGTCATCACGCGCGGGTCGTGGTAGAAGGCCGCTTGGACGCCGTCGCCGTGATGAACATCGATGTCGACGTAAGCGACCCGCTTCGCCCCGGCTGCGAGCAGTTCGTGGATCGCCAGGACGGCATCGTTGAAAATACAGAAGCCCGACGCGTAGCCCTTCATCGCGTGGTGCAGTCCGCCGGCGATGTTGACCCCGTGCTCGACCTCGCCGTTCCACATCGCCAGCGCGGCCTGGACCGAACCACCTGCGATTAAGGCCGCGGCGTCATACATCCCGGCGAACACCGGATCGTCGGTCGTCCCCAGCCCGAAACCGGAGTAGCCGAGGTTCGTGCTCGCTTCGCGCACGCCCGCGAGGTAGTCCGCGTCATGGATGGTGAGCAGTTGCTTCTCGCTCGCCGGCTCGGGAGCGGTGATGACAAGGCGCTCGAGCACCCCGAGTTCGCGGGCCAGTCGGATGGTGAGGTCGAGCCGTACCGGATTCAGCGGATGGTCACCGAAGTCGTAGGCCAGGTATCGCTCATCCCAGATCGCGCCCGTACGGCAGTCCATGCCGTCGACCGTAGAGCCTCGCCCTGTCCGTTCGCACTACGCCGACGCGGACCGGGTGAAACTCGCGTGCCGATGCGTCGCTCGAATACCGTTCTTCTGTGTTCAGTCCTGAGTACCCGATGCTGACCGAGCGGCTCGCACTGCGTCCCCTCGACCCGGTCGGCGACGTCGACGCGATGCACGCCTACCAGTCCCGCGCGGACGTCTGCCGCTACATCCCCTACGCGCCTCGCACCCGCGAGGAGGTCGCCGACGTCCTCGGCTCGGCGCGCACGCGGTCGGTCTTCGAGACGCCGGGGCACGTGATGTCCCTCGCCGTGGTGCTTCGCGGAACCGACACCCTCATCGGCGACGTCATCCTGGTCTGGTCGAGCGAGGAGCACCGCCGAGGCGAGATCGGCTACGTCTTCAATCCCGATCACCGCGGCCACGGATACGCGACCGAGACCTGTAGCGCACTGCTGGACTTCGCCATCCTCGCCGACGAGTGGCGCTCCCGCCCGTGACCCCCCTCCTGCGATGATCTCGGGGAAAGTGCTCGGAAACCGGTGACTATCACCGAGATCATCGGCGAGGGATGGCTAGGCGAGGGCAGCGGTCAGGTCCGCGATGAGATCCTCGATATTCTCGATCCCGACCGAGAGTCGGACGAGGTCGTTCGACACCTCGAGGGCTGAGCCCGCGACGCTCGCGTGCGTCATCCGACCCGGATGTTCGATCAGTGATTCGACCCCGCCGAGCGACTCGCCAAGGGTGAACACGTCCACCAGACCGCAGACCTTCAGCGCGGTCTCCTCCCCCCCGGCCAGGCGGAAGGACACCATTCCACCGAAGCCGCTCATCTGCCGGGCGGCGATGTCATGCCCGGGGTGCTCGGGCAGCCCGGGGTAGAGCACCTGTGCGACAGCAGGATGCGTGCTCAGGAAGTCGACGATCTGTGCCGCGTTGGTGCAGTGCCGGTCCATCCGCACCCCAAGGGTCTTGATTCCGCGCAGCACCAGCCAGGAGTCGAACGGCCCGGCAATGGCGCCCATCGAGTTCTGGTGGAAGGCAAGATCTTCCCCCAGTGCGGAGTCACCGGCCACCAGCGCGCCGCCGACGACGTCGGAGTGCCCGCCCAGGTACTTCGTCGTCGAGTGGACGACCACATCGGCCCCGAGCGCGAGGGGTTGCTGAAGGTAGGGCGACGCGAAGGTGTTGTCCACGACGAGGCGCGCCCCACCCTCGTGCGCGATCGAGGCCAGCGCAGCGATGTCGGCGATGCCGAGCAGCGGGTTGGTCGGCGTCTCGCACCAGAGAAGTTTCGTGTTCGGACGCAGGGCGGCCCGAACCGCATCCAGATCAGCCAGGGGGACCGGCGTGTATTCCAGCCCCCAGTTGGCGAGTACGCGGGCCACCAACCGGAAGGTGCCGCCGTACGCATCGCCGGGCAGGATCACGTGGTCCCCGGGCCGGCACACGGTCCGGAACAGGGTGTCCTCGGCAGCGAGCCCGCTGGCGAAGGCGAGTCCCCGCGCCCCGTGCTCGATCGCGGCCAGCGACTCCTCCAAGGCGGTGCGGGTCGGGTTGGCGCTGCGGCTGTACTCATAACCCTCACGCAGGCCGCCGACGCCGTCCTGCTTGTAGGTCGAGGTCGCGTAGATCGGAACGACGACGGCGCCGGTGCGCGGGTCGGGTTCCTGTCCTGCGTGGATGGCGGTCGTGTCGAAACCGGGCATGGCGCTCACGCCCTCGCGAGGTGACCGAGCAGGTCCTGCCGGGTGATCACCCCTGCTGGTTTGCCGTCGATATGCACCAGCAGCGCATCCGCCGTGCCGAGGGCGTTGACGGCTTCCGCGACCGACTCCCCCGATCCGATGATCGGCAACGACGCTGACATGTGCGGTTCGAGCGCATCGGCCAGCGCAGCCGAGCCCGCGAACAGCGAATCCAGCAGCGCCCGCTCGGACACCGACCCCACGACCTCACCGGCCGTCACCGGCGGTTCGGCCCGCACGATCGGCATCTGCGATACGCCGTACTCGCGCAGGATGTCGATGGCCTCGCGAACGGTCTCGTTCGGGTGGCCATGGACGAGCGACGGCGTATCGCCGGATTTCTCCCGCAGCACGTCCCCGACCGTGACGGCCCCGGTCGACTCCGCGAACCCGTAATCACTGAGCCAGTTGTCGTTGAAGATTTTCGACAGGTACCCGCGCCCGCCGTCGGGCAGCAGTACGACCACGACGTCCTCCGGCCCGCAACGCTGCGCGATCTGCGCGGCCGCGACGACGGCCATCCCACACGAGCCACCCACGAGCAGGCCCTCCTCGCGGGCCAACCGCCGGGTCATGGCGAACGAGTCCGCGTCGCTCACCGCCACGATCTCGTCGCAGATGGTCTGGTCAAAGGTCTCGGGCCAGAAGTCCTCCCCCACACCTTCGACCAGATACGGACGGCCGGTGCCACCGGAGTATACCGATCCCTCCGGGTCGGCGCCGATCACCCGCACCCGCCCGTCCGAGACCTCCTTGAGGTACCGGCCGGTACCGCTGATGGTCCCGCCCGTTCCGACACCGGCGACGAAATGCGTGATCCGTCCCTCGGTCTGGCGCCAGAGCTCCGGGCCGGTCGTCTCGTAGTGCGAGCGCGGGTTGTTGAGGTTGGCGTACTGGTTGGGTTTCCAGCCGCCCGGACGCTCGCGGGCCAGCCGGTCAGACACCGAGTAGTAGGACCGCGGATCGGCCGGGTCGACCGCCGTCGGACACACCACGACCTCCGCGCCGTACGCCCGCAGGGTGTCGACCTTGTCGGTACTCACCTTGTCCGGGCACACGAACACGCAGTGGTAGCCGCGTTCCTGTGCCACGATCGCGAGCCCGATACCGGTGTTTCCCGACGTCGGCTCGACGATCGTCCCACCCGCCTTGAGCTCGCCGGATTCCTCGGCGGCGTCGATCATGCGGACCGCGATTCGGTCCTTCACCGAGCCGCCAGGGTTGAAGTACTCGACCTTCGCGAGCACGAGAGGCCCGGATTCGGTGGTCCCGGCACAGTGTCGGAGCTTGATCAACGGGGTGTTGCCGATCAACTCCACGAGCGAATCGCTGTATTCCATGTCACCACGCTAACGCCGCAGACCATCAGGGCCATCCGTTTGGGGCGACCGGGGCCGCTAGCCTCGGTATCAATGACCACTACACGAAGCCGACGCCGGATTGCCCTCTACGCGGGCGGCCTGCTGGGCGCTGCCGCGACGACCGGGAGCGCTGCGCTGTTCGGCGTGATGATCGCTGAGACCAAGCTGGCCCGAAGGCGCATTCCAGTGGCCGTTGATCCGCCGCCGATCTCACACGACACCACCTGGGCCGCAGCCGGGGTGAGCCCGACCCGTACCCCGATCCGCATCGCGGTCCTGGGCGACTCCTCCGCGGCCGGTTACGGCGTCAATCGCGACCGGGACACCCTGGCCGCGCAGTTGGCCATCAATATCTCCCAGGCCGCGCGTCGGCCGGTGCACATCTCCAACGTCGCGGTGGTCGGTGCGGAGTCTCGGGAACTCATCCCCCAGATCGGCGCCCTCGGTCGATTGCGTCCGGACCTCGCAGTGATCATGATCGGGGCCAACGACGTCACGGCCAGGACGGCCCCGAGCACCGCCGCGCCCTTCCTCGAGGACACCGTCCGCGCCCTGGTGAACCTCGGCGCGGAGGTCGTCGTCGGCACCTGTCCCGATCTGGGCACCGTCCGTCCGCTCGCACAGCCGTTGCGGTCCTACGCCCGCTGGCTGTCGCACCGGATGGCCCGCGAACAGACGGTGGCCGTCGTGCGGGCCGGCGGACGGACGGTGTCACTCGGCGACTTGCTCGGACCGCTGTTCAAATCCAGCCTCGAGTACTTCGCCGAGGACCGGTTCCACCCTTCGGCAGCGGGCTACGCCGAGGCGGCCAATGCCCTGTTGCCGTCCGCGCTGGACGCACTCGGCCTGCAAACCCGTACCCGCTCGGCCAGCACGTTCACGACGCGGCGGGTCAAGCCGGTGGCCCGCGCCGCCGCACAGGCCGTCGCCCATCCCGGCACGGAGGTCAGCGGCGCCGAACGGTTCGGCCGTACCGAGGACCGCAACGGTCCGCTGGCCCAGTTGCGGCGCCGCCTCCCCCGCCGACGCCGACGTCCGGGGGCCTCCCCGGACACCGCGATACCGGTCGTCGGTGGCGAAGTGGCAGCATCGCAGTAGGCCCGTCCATCAAAGGAGAACCCATGCCCGAAGCCGTCATCGTCTCGACCGCCCGCTCGCCGATCGGGCGCGCGGGGAAGGGATCGCTCGTCGACATCCGCCCCGATGACCTTGCAACGCAGATCGTACGGGCGGCTCTGGACAAGATCCCGGCGCTCGACCCGCACGACGTCAACGACCTGATGATGGGCTGCGGACAGCCCGGCGGCGAGTCGGGATTCAACATCGGCCGCACCGTCGCCGTGCAACTCGGCTACGACTTCATGCCCGGCACGACGGTGAACCGGTACTGCTCGTCCTCGCTGCAGACGACGCGGATGGCCTTTCACGCCATCAAGGCCGGAGAGGGCGACGCGTTCATCTCCGCCGGCGTCGAGACGGTGTCGCGCTACGGCAACGGCAACTCCGACGGCTGGCCCAACACGAAGAACCCGCGCTATGACGAGGCGATGGCCCGTTCTGCGAAGGTCGCCGAGTCCGGCGCGGAGGAATGGCACGACCCCCGTGAGGATGACAAGCTCCCCGACGTCTACCTCGCCATGGGGCAGACGGCCGAGAACGTCGCGCTGCGTTACGGCATCAGCCGCGAGGACATGGACCACTTCGGGGTCCGGTCGCAGAACCTCGCCGAAGCGGGCATCGAGTCCGGGTTCTGGCCGCGAGACATCACCGCAGTGACCCTGCCCAACGGCACCGTCGTCTCCAAGGATGACGGGCCTCGCGCCGGCGTCACCTACGACGCCGTGTCCGGGCTCAAGCCGGTGTTCCGCCCGAACGGTCGGATCACCTCCGGCAACTGCTGTCCGCTCAACGACGGCGCCGCAGCGGTCGTGGTGATGAGCGACGAGAAGGCGAAGGCCCTCGGGCTGACCCCGCTGGCCCGGATAGTCGCCACCGGCGTCTCCGGCCTGTCGCCGGAGATCATGGGCGTCGGGCCGATCGAGGCGACTAAGCGCGCACTCGCCCAGGCCGGCATGAGCATCGGTGACATCGACCTGGTTGAGATCAACGAGGCGTTCGCCGTTCAGGTCATCGCCTCGCAACGCGAACTCGGCATCGACATGGACCGCCTGAACGTCCACGGCGGAGCGATCGCGGTCGGCCATCCCTTCGGCATGACGGGCGCCCGGATCACCACGACCCTGATCAACGCACTGCAGACTCGCGATGCGCAGTTCGGTCTCGAGACGATGTGTGTAGGCGGCGGGCAGGGTATGGCCATGATCATCGAGCGGCTCTCCTAGGCCGCAGTCCCAGCCGGAAAGATTGCGGTTCACCCATAACCTTCACCGGACCGGCTCGTTGAATCAAACAACAGCGAGTCCGGAGATGGTCATTCCGTGGGGGAATAGCCGGCCTGGCAGGCAAAACGGGCGGTCCCGATATATCGGGGCCGCCCGTTTCGTATCCCCGCGCCGTTTGACGCAAAGTCTGGCCCACCCACAGACGACACAGGCGGGTCCGGCCGAAGCCGGACCCGCCTGAGGTCGGTGAAAGGGCCGTCAGTCTCGCGCGAAGCTGATCAGCCGCAGGATCTCGATGTAGAGCCAGACCAGCGTCACGGTGAGACCGAAGGCGGCCAGCCACGCCATCTTCTGCGGCGCGCCCTGGCGGATGCCGCGCTCGATCATGTCGAAGTCCAGCACCAGGTTGTAGGCGGCGATCACGATGCAGACCAGGCTGAAGACGACCGCGATCGGGCCGCCGGAGCGCAGGCCCAGACCGTTGTCGGTGAAGGCGTAGGCGATGAGGTTCACCAGCATCAGTCCGACGACGCCGATCGTGGCGCCGACGACGATGCGGGTGAGCCGCGGCGTAACCCTGATTGCGCCGATCTTGTATACGAAAAGCATGCCACCGGCGACCATCGCGGTACCCGCGACAGCTTGGATGACGATGCCCGGCCAGCGCTGCTCGAACAGGTGGCTGATCGCGCCCAGCAAGACGCCCTCGAACACGGAGTAGGCCAGCGCGGTACCGACGTTCACCTTCCGGCTGAACGACATGTACAGACCGAGCCCGAGCCCACCGATGAGGCCGGCGAACAGCAGCGGCATGAACGCCGAGCTGTCGAACGGCACAGCGACCCA
>JBDTFN010000105.1:0-6893 GCA_039937915.1 Jatrophihabitans sp.
ATGTTGAAGTCGCCGAGAACGGCGAACGGCAGGCCGCCCGCGAGGTCGGCGGCCGCGGTGTCACGCAACGCCGCCAGCCACTGCAGCTTGTAGTCGTAGTGCGGGTGACCCACCTCGCGGCCGTTCGGCACGTAGACCGACCAGACGCGCACGCCACCGCACGTCGCGCCGATGGCCCTTGGCTCCTGAGCAGGCAGCATCGCGTCCTCGGGCTGGAACCCCGGCTCGTCCACCAACCCCCGGGTGACGTCCTCGATGCCGACGCGCGACAGCAGCGCCACGCCGTTCCAGCGACCCGTCCCGTAGGCAGCCACGTCGTAGCCCAGCGCAGCGACCTCCGACTTGGGAAATGCCTCGGTACTCGTCTTGAGCTCCTGCAGGCAGAGCACGTCCGGTTCGACGCTGCCCAGCCAGTCCAGCAGGCGGGGCAGGCGGGCCGTCACGGAGTTGACGTTCCAGGTCGCGATACGCACGCGGAGAAGACTGCCACGGCCTGGTTCGGCGCTCGACACCGTGGGTGTCTTTGGCAGCCGGGGTGAGGCCTCGGCTGCGCCGTAGACTGGCTCGTTGTGGACGTCCCAGCTGAACTCAAGGAACTGTCCGCGACCCTCGCCACTATCGAGTCGGTCGTGGATCTCGACACTCTGCGAGCCGAGGTCGCCGACCTGGAGAAGCAGGTCTCGGCGCCGGATCTGTGGGACGACGTCGAGAACGCGCAGAAGCTCACCTCCCGGTTGTCCTACGCCCAGGGCGAGATCCGTCGGGTCGCCGACCTACGCCGCCGCCTCGACGACGCACAGACGCTGTGGGACCTCGCCGAGGAGATGGACGACGCCGACTCGCGGGTCGAGGCCGAGGGTGAGGTCGCCACGCTGCGGCGCGCGATCGACGAACTCGAGGTACGCACGCTGCTCTCCGGTGAGTACGACGCCCGCGAAGCCCTGATGACCATTCGCTCCGAGGCCGGCGGCGTGGACGCGGCGGACTTCGCCGAGATGCTGCTGCGGATGTACACGCGCTGGGCCGAACGGCACAACTACCCCGTCGACGTGCTCGACACCTCCTACGCGGAGGAGGCCGGCATCAAGTCGGCCACCATGCAGGTCAAGGTGCCCTACGCCTACGGCACGCTCAGCGTCGAGCAGGGCACGCATCGCCTCGTGCGGATCAGCCCCTTCGACAACCAGGGACGGCGCCAGACGAGCTTCGTCGGGGTCGAGGTGCTGCCCGTCGTGGAGTCGAGCGACCACGTCGAGATCCCCGACGACGACCTGCGCGTGGACGTCTACCGCAGCTCCGGCAAGGGCGGTCAGGGCGTCAACACGACCGACTCGGCGGTGCGCCTGACGCACCTGCCGACCGGGATCGTGGTCACCTGTCAGAACGAGCGCAGCCAGATCCAGAACCGCGCGTCGGCGATGGCCGTGCTGCAGGCTCGTCTGCTCGAGCGGCGCCGCGAGGAGGCGCAGAGCGCGATGGATGCGCTCAAGGACGGCAGCAACTCCTGGGGCAACCAGATGCGCTCCTACGTGTTGCACCCGTACCAGATGGTCAAGGACCTGCGCACCGACTTCGAGGTCGGCAACACGCAAGGCGTTCTGGACGGCGACATTGACGGTTTCATCGAAGCCGGCATCCGCTGGCGCCGATCCAGTGAGTCCGCCAACCACTAGTGCAGCAGTAGGACGTCCAACCGGCGGGTGGTGACGACGAGACCGGCCGCCGCCATCGCGGCGAAGTACCCGACGTGGCCGAGCATCGCCCACTGCAGGTAGCCGGAGTTCAGCCCGCGCAGCAGTTCGATGCCGTGATGCAGCGGCAGGCACTCGACGACGATGCGAAGCCACTGCGGGTAGACGTTCAGGCTGTAGAACGTGCCGCTGAACAGGAACAGGGGCAGCACGGCGAGTTGGACCAGATCGAGGTCCTGGACCGACTTCATGTAGGTCGTGGCCGCCATACCGACGGCTGCGAAGCCGAAGGCGATCAGCAGCGCGGCCGGTAGCAGCAGGACGGCCCACCACGAGGCGGTCAGCCCCATCACCACCATGATCATCATGAAGCCGGCCGAGTACAGCCCACCGCGGATCAGGGCCCAGGCGATCTCGCCGATCGCGACGTCCAGCGGCCCCAGGGACGTGGCCAGCATCGAGTCGTAAAGCTTGGCGTGCTTCATCTTGAAGAACACGTTCATCGTCGAGTCGTAGATGGCGCCGTTCATCGCCGACGACGCGAGCAGCGCCGGCGCGATGTAGGCGGTGTAGCTCAGCACCTCGCCGCCGGGGCCGACCACCGTGCCGACGAGGGTCTTCAGCCCGGTACCGAGCGCGAACAGGTAGAGGACCGGCTCGGCGAAGCCGGTGAGGATCAGCAGCCAGGCTCGGCGGTACACCCGCACCGCGCGTTCGAGCACGACCCGGCTGTTGCCCGAGTACACGTTGCTGGGCAGGATCCGGAACAAGGTGGTGGCCCGCGCCGGCGTGTCGAGGGTCATCGGGGCACGCTGCTCATCCCTCGATCCGGACGCGGAAGCGCCAGCGGGACAGCGCGATCCCCACGACCAGCCAGACCAGCAGGTACGCGACGTGCCCGATCACCGACCAGCCCTCGAGTCCGCCGAGCGCCGCGCCCCGCGCGAGTTCGGTGCCGTGCCACAGCGGGGAGACCCAGGCCAGGTCCTGCCCCCATGCGGGCAGCCGGCTGATCGGGTAGAACGTGCCCGAGAACAGGAACATCGGCGTCACGACGAACCGGAACAGCACGTTGAAGGCCTGCCCCTCCGAACTCACCGTGGCCGCCAGCGCCATGACCGGCGCGGCGAACGCGATGGCGGTCAGCACCGCGGCCGGGATCGCGAGCAGCACCCACCACCGCTGGGTGCCACCGAAGGCCGCCACGATGGCGAGGAAGACGGTGCAGTTGATGAGCTGGCGCAGCGTGATCCACAGCAGCGTGCCGTCGGAGATCTGCCGCGGGGTCAACGGCGTCGCCGCCATGCCGTGGAAGAAGCGCGCCCACTTGAACCCGGCCATGACCGGGAAGCTTGCGTCGTTGGTCGCGATCTGCAGCGCCGTCGCGGTCAGGAACGCCGGGCCCACGAAGGCCAGATACGGCACGCCGAGCCCGTTGGTGCCGTTGCTGTCCACCAGCGAGCCGAGCCCGATCCCGAGCGCGAGCACGTACCCGACCGGCGTGACGATGCCGACCACGAGCGCATTGCGCCACCAGCGGCGTAGCGACAGCCAGTTGTATTCGACGATCTTCCAGGGACCGCCCGCGGTGGTCGATCGCAGCTTCGTGGTTGTGGCCTGCATGAGTGCCATCAATCCACCAGCGTTCGGCCGGTGAGCCTTAGGAAGACGTCCTCGAGGGTGCTCCGCCGGACCAGCGACGACGCGGGCGACAGGCCGGCCTCGTGTGCGCGGTGCAGCACGGCCTCGCCGTCGTGGACGTAGAGCAGCACCCGGTCGGGCAGCTCCTCGACCCGTTCGGAACCCTGCAGCATGGCCGCAAGCCGCTTTGCTGCGGCGGCGTTCTCGCCCGCGCCGAAGCGCAGTTCCGCGACCTCGCGCGAGGAGTGCTCGGCGATGAGGGAGCTCGGCGATCCCTCGGCCACGATGCGACCGCCGTCCATGACGACGAGCCGGTCGCACAGTTGTTCGGCCTCGTCCATGTAGTGCGTGGTGAGGACCAGGGTGACGCCGTCGTTCTTGAGCCGGTACAACCGGTCCCACAGGACGTGACGGGCCTGCGGGTCCAGCCCGGTCGTGGGCTCGTCGAGCAGCAGCAGTTCTGGCTCGTTGATCAGCGACCGGGCGATCGTGAGGCGGCGTTTCATGCCGCCGGACAGCGGCTCGACCTTGGCATCGGCGCGTTCGGTGAGTTGGGCGAAGTCGAGCAGTTCCTCCACCCGCGCGGCCAGTACCTTGCGGGCGAGGCCGAAGTAGCGTCCGTAGATGTAGAGGTTCTCCCGGACGGTTAGTTCGAGATCGAGGGTGTCCAGTTGGGGCACGACACCAAGCCGGCCGCGGATCCGCGGCCCGTCGGTCGCCGGATCCATGCCCAGGATGCGCAGGGTGCCGGAGGTGATCGGCGACACGCAGGCGATCATCCGCATGGTCGAGCTCTTGCCGGCGCCGTTGGGGCCGAGGAAGCCGAATGCCTCGCCCGGCTCGACGGTGACATCGATGCCGTCGACGGCGGTGAAGCCACCGAATCGCTTGGTCAGACCGGCCGCGTGGATCAATGGGGGCGGGCTGGTACTGGACACGTTGGTTGACGTTAGCAACCACCGCCGACTGAGAAAGCCTGAAGACCGACCGGGGCACCTCCCGACGTCTCAGATAACAGTTGGGTAAACTCGCGCCCCGTGATGTCCAGCAGCAAGGCCACCCCGTGATCCGCCTCGAAGAGGTGTCCAAGAGCTACCCGGCCGGTGCGCGCCCAGCGCTCGATACGGTCAACATCGACATCGACAAGGGAGAGTTCGTCTTCCTCATCGGTGCCTCGGGGTCGGGCAAGTCCACCATCCTTCGCCTGATCCTGCGCGAGGAACTGGCCACCCACGGCACCGTGATGGTCGACAGCCGCAACGTCGGTCGCCTGGCCAACCGCAAGGTGCCGGAGCTGCGGCGCCGGATCGGCTGCGTGTTCCAGGACTTCCGGCTGCTTCCGAAGAAGACCGTCTACCAGAACGTGGCGTTCGCGCTCGAGGTCATCAACAAGTCCCCGAAGTCGATCCGTCGCACGGTGCCCGAGGTGCTGGAACTCGTCGGGCTGACCGGTAAGGCCCAGCGCATGCCGACCGAACTCTCCGGCGGCGAGCAGCAGCGGGTGGCCATCGCGCGGGCGTTCGTCAACCGTCCGCTGGTCCTGCTGGCCGACGAGCCGACCGGCAACCTGGACCCCGACACCAGCCAGGGCATCATGAGCCTGCTGGAGCGCATCAATCGCACCGGAACCACGGTCGTGATGGCGACGCACGACAACAACATCGTCGACGCCATGCGGCGCCGCGTCATCGAACTCGACAACGGCAAGGTGATCCGCGACCAGAACCGCGGGGTCTACGGGGTCGGCCGCTGATTCGGCGGTCAGTCCCGGCAGTCATCCCGCGGCCGTGCCGCCACCGACGAGCAATGCCACCAACGAGCTAGTGAGGAATGTATGCGCGCCAATTTCGTGTTGTCAGGTGTCTGGACCGGCATCCGCCGCAACCTGTCCATGACGATCGCGCTCATCCTCAACACCGCGATCCTGCTCACCTTCGTCGCGACGGCTGTTCTCGCCAACCGCGAGATCGACAAGTTCAGCGCGGCCTATGAGGGCAAGCTCAACGTCTCGGTGTTCCTGTGCGGCAAGTTGTCCGGCCCGCCGTGTGTGACGCGTCCGGCCCCCAAGGGGGCGGACGCGAGCGAACAGTCCGCGCGATACACCGAGGCGCAGAGAACCGCGCTGGAGGCCAAACTTAGGGCTGACAGCCGGGTCGTGTCGATCAAGTTCATCTCCGAGCAGCGCAACTATGAACTGGCCCGAAAGACCGCGACCGCGCGGGTTCGAAATCTGCTCCAGGTCGGCGACCTGCCGGCGTCCTACACGGTGAAGCTCAAGAACATCAACAAGGAGTTCGAGAGCTTCGCCAAGGATTACAACAGTGCGCCAGGGGTCTCGAGCGTCGCGAACCAGATCTCGACGATCCGTACCCTGCTCGACATCATCGACAGCCTGTTGAAGGCTTCGGTGGCCATCGCTTTCTTCGTCCTGATCGCGGCTGTCCTACTGATCGCGAACACCATCCAGGTGGCGGCCGCTCAACGCAAGAACGAGACCAGCATCATGCGCTTGGTGGGGGCATCGAGATGGATGACCGAACTTCCGTTCATCATCGAAGCCATCATCGCCACCTTCATCGGGGGCCTGGTATCGCTTGGGTTGGTCTCGGCCGGGAAGTTCTTCCTCCTCAACAATGTCTTCGCCGGGCAGGTGGAGAACGGCGTCATTCCCGACCTCGATCTGAATGACTTGATCGTGGCCTGCGGGGTCAGCGTGATCGGCGGCATCGTCTTGTCCGCGCTGACCGCGTTCGGCACCTTGCGCCTACTCGTCAAACTGTAGGTATGTCCCCTGCACCGGCGTCCTCACGGCAAGCCAGCCAAGCCGCGTCCTCCAATCGGCAGACCGAGCGCAAGTTCATCGCGCAGAACCGCAAGGCGCGCCACGACTACGAGGTCGTCGACGTCTTCGAGGCCGGCGTCGTGCTGACCGGCACCGAGGTGAAGTCGTTGCGCCTTGGGCGGGCGTCCCTGGTCGACGGATTCGCCTCGATCGACAGCGGCGAGATCTTTCTGCGCAACGTGCACATCCCGGAGTACGAACAGGGGAGTTGGACGAACCACGAGCCGCGTCGGGTGCGCAAATTGCTGCTGCACCGGGCGGAGATCGAGCGCCTCGTCGGCAAGACGAAGGAGAGCGGGCTGACCCTCGTCCCGCTCTCGCTGTACTTCCTCGACGGGAAGGTCAAGGTCGAGCTCGCCCTGGCCCGCGGCAAGCGGTCCTACGACAAGCGGCAGGACCTCGCCCGCCGGGACGCCGACCGTGAGGTCGAGCGTGCCCTGGGCCGTCGATCGAAGGGGATGCGGTGAGCGACCCGCACGCGGCGGGGGCGGACCGGTGAGGGACGCAGACGTCCCGGCGTTCTGGTCACGGCTGGGGCTCGACGGCCTGATCGACATCCACACGCATTTCATGCCCGACCGGGTGATGGACGCAGTGTGGCGCTACTTCGAGACCGACGCCGGGGATTACGGCAAGCCGTGGCCGATCCAGTACAAACTGCCGGTGCAGCGGCGGGTGGACATCCTGGGCGAGCTCGGCGTGCGGACGTTCACCGCGTT
>JBDTFN010000106.1:0-16052 GCA_039937915.1 Jatrophihabitans sp.
TCAGCATCGCCAACCGGGACAAACGGGCGGCCATCTTCCCGGTCAAACGGCTCTTCGACCTGGGCTTCCGGATCGTCGCGACCGCCGGCACCGCGCAGGTGCTGCGCCGCAACGGGGTGGAGGCGGAGGTCGTCGGCAAGTTCAGTGACGGCCCGGACAACATCGTCGAGCAGATCCTGGCCGGGGACGTGCACCTCGTCCTGAACACGCCGTGGGGGGCAGGTACGCCCCGGCTGGACGGTTATGAGATCCGCACCGCCGCCGTCACGGCCGGTATCCCGTGTGTGACGACCACGCAGGGCTTCGCCGCGGCCGTCCAGGGCATCGAGCAGTTGATCCGAGGCGGCATCGGGGTGCGGTCGTTGCAGGAACTGCACCGCGACCTTGCCGAACAGCGGGCGGAGACATCGCGTTGAGTGGTCCGAAACTCTTTCGAGTGGCCCGAAATATCTGGCCACTCGAAGCACAACGGACCACCCAACCCAGCGGGTCGCAGGAGGCAGACGATGAGTGACACGAAACCGGTGCAGGAACAGGCCGAGATCTTCTCGGTCACCAAGGCCGGCGCCTACGTGCAGTTCACGGTCATCGCCCCCGGTGTCGCGGCAGGGTTCAAGCCCGGGCACTTCATCGCGGTGGCCGTCGGCGGCGAGAACACCGCGATGGGGTTGCGCCGCGCGTTCGCGATCGCCGGTGCGACGCCCACCGGAGCCTTCGCGGGGACCGTGTCCTTCGTGGTCGCTGCACACGGTCCCGGCACTCGTTGGCTGGTGCAGCGCAGGGCGGGCGAGGTGCTGGACATCGTCGGGCCGCTGGGCACCCCGTTCCCGATCCCGAACCGCCCGTCGCCGGCAGTACTGGTCGGTGGGGGATACGGCTCCGCGCCACTTCTCGCCCTGGCCCAGCAACTCATCGAGAACGGCTCGCAGGTGGAGTTCGTCCTCGGTGCCGCCACCGGCTCCAAGCTCTACGGCGAGATGACGGCCAAGCGGATGGCCGGTCGCGTCACGGTGACCACCGACGACGGGTCGGCCGGCGAACGCGGCCTGGTGACCGACGTCCTGCCCGCGGCGATCGAGCGGATCGGTGCCGAGGTCGTCTACGCCTGCGGACCGATGCCCATGCTGGCGGCAGTCGGGTCGGTGGCGCAGAAGCACGCGATCAGCGCTCAGGTTGCTGTCGAGGAGTCGATGGCCTGCGGCATCGGGGTCTGCATGACCTGCGTGCTGCCGGTCCGTGGCGACGACGGCAAGACCCGATTCGTGCGTTCGTGCGTCGAGGGTCCGGTCTTCGACGCCGGGCGGGTGCGCTGGAACGATGTGGGGCAATTGCCGCCCGACCTCGTCGGCGCGGATGCGATGGGAGGGCACTGACCGCATGACTGTGGACATGACCGCTCGTCTCGGCCCGCTCACGCTGCCCAACCCGGTCCTGACCGCGTCGGGGTGTGCCGCTGCCGGACGCGAGCTGCATCAGTTCTTCGACGTCGCAGAACTCGGGGCCGTCGTCACCAAGTCGATCATGCGCTCGCCGCGTTCAGGGCGTCCCACGCCACGCATGGCCGAGACCCCGAGCGGAATGCTCAACTCGATCGGCCTGCAGGGCCCGGGCATCGATTCCTTCATCGCCAATGACCTCGCGTGGCTCGCCGAGCGGGGGGCACGCACGGTCGTCTCGATCGCCGGTGGGCACACCGACGAGTTCGTCGATCTCGCCCGGCGGCTCGCGGGGCATCCCGCGGTCTCGATGATCGAGGTCAACATCTCGTGTCCGAACGTCGAGTCGCGCGGACAGGTGTTCGCCTGCGACGCGATCGCCTCGGCCCGCGTGATCAGCGCCGTGCGCCGCGCAGCCGATCCGGCCCAACCGATCTTCGCCAAGCTGTCCCCGGACGTCACCGACATCGTGCACATCGCCCGGGCCTGCGCCGATTCCGGCGCCGACGGCTTCTCCCTGATCAACACGCTGCTCGGCATGGTGATCGATACCGACACGCTCGGGCCTGCGCTCGGCGGGGTCACCGGTGGACTCTCCGGCCCGGCGATCCGGCCGGTCGCGGTCCGCTGCGTCTGGCAGGTCCGCAAGGCCCTGCCGCACCTGCCGATCCTCGGCATGGGCGGTATCCGAAGCGGCCTGGACGCCTTGCAGTTCGTCCTGGCCGGTGCGTCCGCGGTGTCGGTCGGCACCGCGGTGTTCGGTGACCCGTCCGCACCGATGCGGATTCTCGCCGAACTCGAACAGGCCTTGGACGAGCGTGGGTTCCGCTCGCTCGCCGAGGCCGTCGGGTTCGCGCACCTATCCGCACCGGCCAGGGTCGGACGGTTGCAGCCCACGGCGGCCGAGGCGGCCGTCTCATGACCTTCGGCGCGCGGCTGAGCGCAGCGTTGGACCACCGTGGGTCGCTGTGTGTCGGTATCGATCCGCACCCGGGGCTGCTGGCGGCCTGGGGACTGTCCGATGATGCCGTAGGCCTGGCTCGATTCGCTGACATCTGCGTGGATGCGTTCGCCGGGACAGCAGCCATGGTCAAACCGCAGTCAGCCTTCTTCGAGGTCTACGGATCAGCCGGAATCGCGGTCCTCGAACGAACGATCGCCGGGGCACGCGCAGCGGGTGCGTTGGTCCTGCTCGATGTCAAGCGCGGTGACATCGGATCGACGATGGACGCCTACGCCCGCGCCTACCTCGACCCGACCGCGCCGCTCGCCTCTGACGCGATCACGCTCAGTCCATTCCTGGGCGTCGGCTCGCTGGACCCGGCGTTTGCGGCGGCCTCGGCGTCTGATCGCGGGCTGTTCGTCCTGGCCGCGACGTCCAACCCCGAGGGCCCGCAGTTCCAGCACGCAAGGACCGCAGCTGGTCCCAGCGTCGCGCAGACCGTGGTGGACGAGGTGGCCCGTCGCAATGCCGCCGCCGGACCCCTCGGCTCCTTCGGCGTGGTTGCTGGAGCCACGATCGGGGCCGGTGCCCCGTCCTTCGACGGGCTGAACGGGCCCATCCTGGCCCCAGGGGTCGGTGCGCAGGGTGGCACCGCTGACGACGTCCGTCGGATCTTCGGCGACGCGCTGCGCGAGGTCGTCCCCAGCGTCTCCCGCGAGGTCCTGAAGACCGGGCCGGACCAGGACGCCTTGCGGGCCGCCGTCGAGCGACTCGTCGACGAGTTCGCCTTCCTGCGGGGCTGATCTCAGCGATCGTGCCGGCGGGTGTGGGTGCCCGGTCACACGTCGCCTGCCTCACAAGAATCTGACAATTCGCGTGCAACCTGCGCCGATTCCACGGTTCGGTCGCTATGGTTCTCGTGGGCTGTGGCCCACCGGCGCGACGCGCCGGCCAATGCACCATCCACCCACGTTCCCCACAGGGAAGGCATCTGATGACCAACACCCTCGCAGTGAATGCGGTGACCAAGGCCGCACGCGACATCGTCGACCAGGGTTACGCAGTCGTGAAGCTGAGCGATCTCGACGCCGGCAATCTGAAGAATGCGATCGGCACCGCCGTCGAGTTCTTCCAGCGGCCGCTCGATGACAAGATGGCCCACGGCAGCACCGATCACAACTACGGCTACCGCCCGTTCGGGATCGAGTATTCGGTCTCGCCTGAGCGACCAGACATGAACGAATGCTTCACCGTCTGGTCGAGCCGCTTCGACCTCATCCCCGAAGCCCAGGACATCCCTGAGCTCACCGGGTCGTTCCTCGACTGGCGCGACTCGCTCGCCCCGATGGTCAAGGCGATCCTGGACGAGGTCGCGCAGAACTTCGAGGCCAACGAGGCCCCGGCGTTCGAGAAGGCGTCCTACCTACAGATCAACTACTGCTTGCCGACGCCGCCTGAGCGCGACTTCCTGCAGGACAAGCACGAAGACGGCCACATGGTCACTGTCCTGCACGCCACTGCGCCCGGCCTGGAGATCTACGCCGACGGCGAGCACAGTGACAGCGTCAAGCCGATGCTGCCCGACGCCGACGAGATCGTGATCATGCCGGGCTCGGTGCTCACCGCACTGTCCGGCGGCGCGATCCAGCCGCTGTACCACCGGGTCCGTAACCACGGCTTGGATGATCGACAGTCGATCATGTATTTCGTCAACCCGGAGATCGAGGAGCCGCTCTACGGCTGGGTCGACGACGAGGCCGGCACCCGCGTAGACATCCGCGAGCACGTACAGAACGCACCGTCGATGTTCGGTCTGCCTCCGGTCGAGGCGCTGTAACCAGCAACCCGGGGCGTCGGCCGCCGATGGTCGCGTCCAAGGGTTGAGTGGTCCGATCCGCACACGAGTGGTCCGAGATTTCGGACCACTCGTGGCGTTGACGTACCACTCGACCGGGGCGGGTCAGGGCGCAGTGATGGCGCGCAGTTGCTCGAGGTCCTCCGGTGAGGGACGCCACGCACCGGCGGCGACGTTGGCGGCCACCTGTTCGCGCGACGTTGCGCCGGCGATGACACTGGCCACGGCGGGCTGGGCGGCCAGCCCGCCGATCGCCACGTCGAGCAGGGACGCGTCGTGAGCCTTCGCGAAGCTCTGCAGTGCCTCGATCACGTCGAACACCTCGTCGGTGAGGCTCGACTCGCGTCCCCAGGCCTGGATCCTGCTGCCCTCGGGCGCGGCCTCGCCACGGCGGTACTTGCCGGTCAGCAGGCCGTTGGCGAGGGGGAAGAAGGGCAACAGACCCATGCCGTAGTGCTCGAGGGCCGGAATGGCGTCCTGTTCGAGGCCGCGTTCGAGCCAGCTGTAGTGGTTCTGCGCGCTGACGAAGCGCTCTAGACCGCGGGTGCGTGACGTCCACTCGGCGTCGGCGATCTGAAAGCCCGAGAAGTTCGAGCTGCCGAGGTAGCGCACCTTGCCCGCTCGCACGAGGTCATCCAACGCGGACAGCGTCTCCTCGATCGGCGTCGCGGTGTCCGGACGGTGCATCTGGTAGAGGTCGATCCAGTCCGTGCGCAGTCGACGCAGCGAGGACTCGACCGCGCGCACGATGTAGCGCCTCGAGCCGCGCGCACCCCAGTCCTCGCCGTTGTCGTTGCCGCGGGGGCGGGTGTCGCTGCCGAACTTGGTGGCCAGGACGACGTCGTCACGCCGACCCTCGAGGATCTCGCCGAGCCTCTCCTCGCTGGCCCCGTAGGAGTCGGCGGTGTCGAACAGGGTGATGCCCTCGTCGAGGGCGGCATGCACGACGTCGCGGCTCTGGGCCAGGTCCAGCTTCATGCCGAGGTTGTTGGTGCCGAGTCCGACGACCGACACGACGAGTCCGGAGTTGCCCAAGCGACGAAAATCCATGCCTTCGACATTACGACGATGCGTGGGCGGTAGCTTCGCCAGGATGAGTGAGCATCGAAGCGAGCGTGAGCGAGCGAGGAGCGCAGTGGTTCCGACAACGAGCGCTCGCGCGAGCAGCGACGAACGGCGCCCTGCCCGGCTCACCGTGCTGTCCGGTCCGTCGGGTGTGGGCAAAGGCACCGTCGTGGCCGAACTTCGCGCGATGGTGCCCGAGATCTGGATCTCGGTGTCCTGCACGACCCGGGCGCCGCGACCGGGCGAGAGCGACGGCCGTGAGTACCGCTTCATCGATCGTGCGGAGTTCGATCAGATGGTCGCCGATGACGCGTTGCTCGAACACGCGGAGTTCGCCGGTAACTGCTACGGCACACCCCGCGCGCCGGTCCAGAAGCACCTGGCCTCCGGCGACCCGACCCTGCTCGAGATCGAACTGGACGGAGCCCGCCAGGTCCGTCGTTCGATGCCCGAGGCTCGTTTCGTCTTCCTCGCGCCGCCCTCGATCGAGGAACTCGCTCAGCGGCTCTCCGGCCGGGGGACCGAGTCCTCGGAGCAGATGGCCCGCCGCCTCGAGCGGGCCGAGGTCGAGATGGCCGCCGCGACCGAGTTCGACCACGTCGTGATCAACCGTGACGTCGCGCAGGCCGCAGCCGAAGTCGCTGCCCTCGTCATCGCCCTGGACTGACCACGCCGGTCCGAGCAGCTTCTACAGCGCGCCCAGGATGTCCTGCACGCGCTCCTTCGCGTCGCCGAAGAGCATCTGACTGTTGTCCCGGAAGAACAACGGATTCTGGACGCCCGCGTAGCCGACGGCCATCGACCGCTTGAAGACGATGACGTGCTCGGCCTCCCAGACGTGCAGCACCGGCATCCCGGCGATGGGACTGGTGGGGTCCTCGGACGCTGCTGGGTTGACGGTGTCGTTGGCGCCGATGACGAGCACCACGGAGGTGTCGGCGAAGTCGTCGTTGATCTCGTCCATCTCCAGGACGATGTCGTAGGGCACCTTGGCCTCGGCGAGCAGCACGTTCATGTGCCCGGGCAGGCGACCGGCGACCGGATGGATGCCGAAGCGGACCTCCACCCCGCGTTCACGCAGTTTGCGGGTGAGTTCGGCGACCGGGTACTGCGCCTGCGCCACGGCCATGCCGTAGCCGGGCGTGATGATGACCGATGAGGCTTCGCGCAACAGGTCCGCGGCGTCCGCGACGTTGATCTCGCGGTACTCGCCGTAGTCGGTGTCGTCGTCGCTCTTGACCTCGATACCGAACCCGCCGGCGATGACCGAGATGAACGATCGATTCATGGCGGTGCACATGATGTAGGACAGATAGGCACCCGAGGAGCCCACGAGCGCACCGGTGACGATGAGCAGGTTGTTGTCGAGCAGGAAGCCCGACGCCGCCGCGGCCCAGCCGGAGTAGCTGTTCAGCATCGACACGACGACCGGCATGTCGCCGCCGCCGATGGACGCGACCAGGTGCCAGCCCAGGGCGAGCGAGACGACGGTGACGGAAATGAGCAGCGGCAGGCTCGGGTGCACCACGAAGAAGACCGTCAGCACCGCGAACGCGGCCAGCGCGCCGAGGTTGATCAAGTTCTTCCCGGGCAGCATCAGCGGGTGCGACTTGATCCGCCCTGACAACTTCAGGTTCGCCACGATCGAGCCGGTGAAGGTGACCCCACCGATGAAGATGCCGATGAAGACCTCGGCGTGGTGGATACGCAGCAGGGACAGCGAGTCGTGCCCCAGGGCCTCGGCCAGGGCCACGCGTTGCTCGGCCGTGCCGCTGTGGTGCTCGACCTCGTAGTAACCGTTCCAGCCGACGAGGACGGCCGCGAGACCGACGAAGCTGTGCAGCGCCGCGATGAGCTCCGGCATGCCGGTCATCTCGACGACCTTGGCCTTCCACAGCCCGATCCCCGCGCCGATCACGATGGCCACGACGAGCAGCACGATGGCGACGGTCTGCGCGTGCTTCGTCGCGACGCCGATCGTCGCGGCCAGCGCGATGACCATGCCGACGATGCCGTACAGCACGCCCTGTCGGGAGGACTCGTGTCTCGACAGCCCGGCCAGGCTCATGATGAACAGCAGGAAGGCGACGATGTACGCCGCGGTGGCGAAACTCTGAGCGTTCATGGGTGAGTAAGCCAGCCCGTCACTTGTTGAACATGCTGAGCATGCGTCGGGTCACGGCGAACCCGCCGAAGATGTTGATGCTCGCGAGCAGGATCGCCGCGAAGGACATCGCGCGGATGACCGTCTCGTGGCTCTGCCCGATCTGCACGAGCGCGCCGACGACGATGATCCCGGAGATCGCGTTCGTCACCGACATCAGCGGCGTGTGGAGGGCGTGGTGCACCTTGCCGATCACGTAATAGCCGACCACGACGGCCAGTACGAGCACGGTGAAGTGCTCGGGGATCGGCTGCGGCGCGAACAGGTTCACCAGGAACAGCGCGAGGACGCCTACCCCCAGGATCGTGAATCTGCGTGCGGCCGACATCGCCGGTTTCGGAGGTTTCGGCTCGGCCGGCGGTTTCGCCGCCGTGGCCGGTGCTGCGGACACCTGGACCGCCGGCGGCGGCCACATCTTCTCGCCGTTACGGACGACGGTGATGCCGCGCTGGACGATGTCCTCGAGATCAAGGACGAGCTGGCCGTCCTTCTCCGGCGTGAGGAGCTTCAACAGGCTGACCAGGTTGGTTCCGTACAGCTGCGAGGCCTGGGTGGGCAGGCGCCCGGCCAGGTCCGTGTAGCCGATGATCGTCACGCCGTTGTCGGTGACGATCACCTCGCCGGCCTGCGTCCCCGCGACGTTGCCGCCCTGCGCCGCCGCCATGTCGACGATGACGCTGCCGGACTTCATCAGCGCGACGTCCTGTGCGGTGAGCAGCTTCGGAGCCGGTCGCCCGGGGATCAGCGCGGTGGTGATGATGATGTCGACGTCGGCCGCCTGCTCGCTGTAGATCTCCGCGGCGCGGCGGTTGTAATCCTCCGAGGTGGCCTTGGCGTAACCGTCCGAGCTGGCCTCGGCCTGTTCCGACTCGACGACGACGGCGAGGAACTCCCCGCCCAGCGACTTGACCTGGTCGGCGACCTCGGGCCGCGGATCGGTGGCCCGCACGATCGCGCCGAGGCTGCTGGCGGCACCGATCGCGGCCAGCCCGGCCACGCCGGCCCCGGCCACGAGCACCTTCGCCGGGGGCACCTTGCCGGCGGCGGTGACCTGACCGGTGAAGAACCGCCCGAATACGTGCGCGGCCTCGATGACGGCGCGGTAGCCGGCGATGTTGGCCATCGAGCTCAGTACGTCCAGGGACTGCGCGCGAGAGATGCGCGGGACCGCGTCCATGGCCAGAGCCGTGATCGGCCGGGCGGCGAGCGCGTCGACCAGGTCAGGGTTCAGGCCTGGGCTGAGCAGGCCGACGATGGTCGCGCCGTCGGACAGCAAACCGATCTCGTCGGGGTTCGGCGCGTTCACCTTGAACACCACGTCGGCGGCCCAGACATCCGCGCTTGACCCGACGACAGCACCCGCTACTTCGAAGGCGTCGTCGGCGAAACTGGACCGTTTCCCGGCGCCCGTCTCGACCACTACGTCGTAGCCGAGCGCTGAGAGCTGTTCCACCGTCTTCGGGGTCGCGGCGACTCGTGTCTCGCCGGGGGTTGACTCGCGGGGCACTCCGATCAGCACCGAGACTCCTATCCGCCCAGGCCGATGCCGCCCTGAGTGGGCCGCCGTCGACGGGTCCCGAGGAATCTAGCCAATCCGGTGGTGGCCCGCGCGTTGCCACGCCCCCGGTCACCGAACACGACCCGACAACCGCCACGTCGATCGGGCCGTCGAGCGCGAATCATCCGGCGAAAACGTCGGTCGTACCGCCATTATCGACAGGTTCACCTCCGGCGGTTGGTACTCTGGGTCCGAGGCGTCCGTGTCGTCGGCCGGATTCCTCGTCCTTGAGTCGCTACAGAGAGCTGAGTCGTGTCCTCACCCGAAGGCATCATCAACCCGCCCATCGATGAGTTGCTCGAGCGTGCGCACTCGAAGTATGCGCTGGTGATCATCGCGGCCAAGCGGGCCCGTCAGATCAACGCCTACTACAGCCAGCTCGGCGAGGGGCTGCTCGAGTACGTCGGTCCGCTCGTTGAGACCGCGCCCCAGGAGAAGCCGCTCTCCATCGCCATGCGGGAGATCAACGCCGACCTGATCGAGTTCAAGCCCAGCGTCGATCCTTCGGATGTCGTCGCCGAGGCCGCTGCGGCAGCCGAGACCAAGTAAGCGTCCAGCTGTAGCTGACAGTAACGCTGGAAGCGCACCCGAGAGAGCCTCGTGACGACAACAGAGCAGTCGCGGAGCGGCCGCATCTGCCTCGGCGTGGGCGGCGGGATTGCCGCGTACAAAGTCGCTGACCTCCTCCGCAAGCTGGTCGAGGCCGGGCATGACGTACGCGTCGTACCTACCGCGTCCGCGCTCGAGTTCGTCGGCGCGCCGACCTGGTCCGCGCTGTCCCACCACCGCGTCTCCAGTGACCTGTGGACCGACGCCCACGAGGTGCCGCATGTCCAGCTCGGACGCCAGGCCGACCTCGTCGTGGTCGCCCCGGCCACCGCTGATCTACTGGCCAAGGCAGCCCACGGCCTGGCCGATGATCTGCTCACGAACACACTGTTGACCGCCCGGTGTCCGGTGCTCTTCGCCCCCGCGATGCACACCGAGATGTGGGAGCACCCCGCCACCGTCGACAACGTCGCGACGCTGCGGCGGCGCGGCAGCGTGGTGATCGACCCGGCTACCGGGCGGCTCACCGGCGCCGACACCGGCAAGGGCCGATTGCCAGAACCGGCCGAGATCGCCCAATTGGCCGATCTGCTGCTGCGAGATCCGGCCGCGCTCGGCCGAGACCTCGAAGGCCGACGAGTCGTCGTGAGCGCGGGTGGCACCCGCGAGCCCCTCGACCCCGTGCGGTTCCTGGGAAATCTCTCCTCCGGCAAGCAGGGCTACGCGCTGGCTGCAGTGGCCGCGGCCCGCGGAGCGAACGTGACGTTGGTCGCAGCCAATGTCGAACTTCCCGACCCTGCGAACGTCGAGGTCGTCCGCGTCACCAGCGCCCGGGACCTGCGCGACGCCGTCCATCGCGTGGCAACGTGCGCCGACGCCGTTGTCATGGCGGCCGCGGTCGCCGACTTCCGGCCGGCCGATACCGCGGATCACAAGATCAAGAAGAACGGCGATGCGCCGGCCCCCATCGCCCTGGTCGAGAACCCGGACGTCCTCGCCGAGTTGGTGACCGCTCGGCGTCCGGGCACCGTCCTGGTCGGCTTCGCCGCCGAAACCGGTGACGACAGCGCAAGCGTCCTCGAGCACGGGCGGGCCAAGCTGGCCCGCAAGGGGTGTGACCTGCTGGTCGTCAACGCGGTCGGGCCTGGAAAGGCGTTCGGGCAGGCCGACAACGCCGGCGTGATCCTGGGCCGGGACGGCTCCGAGAAAGTCATCGGCTCGGGCCCCAAGGCAGTGCTCGCCGCCGCGGTATGGGACGCCGTCTTCGCGCGCCTCGGCAGGCCCGCGACCTGACGCCAAGGTGAGTTTCTGCCTCACAGATCGGCGCATTGTCAAGACCTTGGATAGACTCCGTTAGGTTTCCATCCAACCCACACCTGCGGAGCTTTCGTGTCCCGTCGTCTTTTCACGTCCGAGTCCGTCACCGAGGGACACCCCGACAAGATCGCCGACCAGATCAGCGACGCGATCCTCGACGCGTTGCTCGCCGAGGACCCGGACAGCCGGGTGGCCGTGGAGACCCTCATCATGACCGGCCAGGTCCACGTCGCTGGTGAGGTCACGACGTCGGCGTACGCCGACATCCCCAAGCTCGTCCGCGATCGGATCATCGAGATCGGCTACGACTCCTCCCGCAAGGGCTTCGACGGGGAGTCCTGTGGCGTCAGCGTCTCTCTCGGCGCCCAGTCCGTCGACATCGCACAGGGCGTCGACACCGCTTATGAGAAGCGGGTCGAGTCCAGCGAGGACGCGATCGCCTCCCAGGGCGCGGGTGACCAGGGCCTGATGTTCGGCTACGCCAGCGACGAGACCCCCGAGCTCATGCCGCTGCCGATCTGGCTCGCGCACCGCTTGGCCGAGAAGCTCACCGAGGTCCGCAAGAACGGCACCATCCCCTACCTGCGTCCCGACGGCAAGACGCAGGTCACGATCGAATACGTCAACGACAAGCCGGTCCGGCTCGACACGGTCGTCCTGTCCACCCAGCACGCCGACGACATCGACCTGGAGACTCTGCTCAAGCCCGACATCGAGGAGCACGTGATCCGGCCCATCGTGTCGGCGCTGGACATCGACACCTCGGACTACCGCCTGCTCGTCAACCCGACCGGCCGCTTCGTCATCGGCGGGCCCATGGGCGACGCCGGCCTGACCGGCCGCAAGATCATCGTCGACACCTACGGCGGCATGGCCCGCCACGGTGGCGGTGCGTTCTCCGGCAAGGACCCGTCGAAGGTCGACCGGTCCGCCACGTACGCAATGCGCTGGGTCGCCAAGAACGTGGTGGCGGCCAAGTTGGCCAAGCGCTGTGAGATCCAGGTCGCCTACGCCATCGGCAAGGCCGAGCCGGTCGGGCTGTTCGTCGAGACCTTCGGCACCGAAACCGTCTCCGTGGACAGGATCGCCGACGCCATCGCCGAGGTCTTCGACCTGCGCCCGGCCGCGATCATTCGCGACCTCGACCTCAAGCGGCCGATCTACGCCAAGACCGCCGCGTACGGTCACTTCGGCCGTGAGGACGCTGATTTCACCTGGGAGCGCACCGACCGCGCCGAGCAGCTCGCCAAGATCGCCAACGCGTAAGGCTGTCAGGGCCCGGATTCCCGCTGGGTCCAGAACTGACCCACGGTGCTGGTAGACCTGCGGTCGTGACCACTCGCCGTGCTGCCGCGCCGAAGGCGCTACGCAAGCAGGCGACGAGCGATCCGGTCGCCCGGTTGATGGTCGACGTGCCGCTTCCGCACCTGGACCGGCCATTCGACTATCTCGTCCCGGCCGATCTGGCCGATGTCGTCACGACCGGTTCCCGAGTCCGGGTGCGTTTCGCTGGGCGGTTGGTCGACGCCTACGTGCTCGAGCGCGTCGAACACAGTGAGCACGACGGCAACCTCGCCTTCGTAGAGCGTGCGGTGGGCGACGAGCCGGTCCTGAGCACCGACACGATTGCGCTGTTCCGGGCCGTGGCCGACCGGTGGGCGGGCAACTTCGTCGACGTCGTTCGGCTAGGGGTACCGGCGCGGCACGCACGGGCCGAATCGTCGGTGCCCCGTGAGCCGGACGATCTGCCGCCCGCGCCGGTTCCGGGCTTTGACCGTTACCGGGCTGGCCGGGCCTTTCTGGCGGCGGTCGCCGACGGCAAACCGGCCAGGGCGGTCTGGTCCGCGCTACCCGATGACGACTGGCCCGCTCGGCTCGCCGAGGCGGCGCGGGCCGCCTTCGTCGGTGGGCGCGGCGCGCTTGTCGTGGTGCCCGACGCCCGTGATCTGGCGCGCCTGGACGCGGCGTGCATCGCATCGTTCGGCGTCGGGCGGCACGTGAGCCTGTCCGCCGACCTCGGGCCCGCCGAGCGGTACCGCCGCTGGCTGGCGGTTCGGCGCGGGCACGTCCGGGTGGTCATCGGTACCCGCGCCGCCGCCTACGCCCCGGTGACCGGCCCCGGTCTGCTCGCGATCTGGGACGAGGGCGACGACCTACACGCCGAACCGCGGGCGCCCTACCCCCATGTCCGCGACGTGCTGGCGCTGCGCTCGGCGATGACCGGCGCGGCTCTGCTGGTGGCCGGTTACGCGCGCACCGCGGACGCCCAGTTACTACTGGAGAGCGGCTGGGCCCACGAAATCGTCGCCGACCGTGCCATGACGCGGGCGTCGACGCCGCGGGTACGCGCCGTGGCCGATGACGTCGAGGTGGCCCGGGATCCGGCTGCTGCCGCGGCCCGACTGCCCAGCCTGGCCTGGCGAACGACGCGCGAGGCGCTGGCCGCCGGGCATCCCGTGCTCGTGCAGGTCCCGCGCGGCGGTTACGTGCCGTCCCTGGCCTGTGCACTCGACCGCACGCCGGCTCGGTGCGCACACTGCGCGGGCCCGCTCGCGACACGGTCGGGTCGCTCGGTCGCCGCGTGTCGCTGGTGTGGCCGCCCGGCGGGGGAGTGGGCGTGCCCGATGTGCGGTGGGCGGGCGATGCGGGCCTCGGTCGTGGGTTCGGAGCGGACCGCCGAAGAACTCGGCCGTGCCTTTCCAGGGGTGACCGTGCGCGCCTCGGGGGCCGACCGCGTCCTGGCCGACGTCCCCGCCGGGCCGACCCTGGTGGTGTCCACGCCCGGCGCGGAACCGGTCGCCGAGGGCGGCTATGGGGCCGCTCTGCTATTGGACGGGTGGGCGCTGCTGTCCCGACCCGACCTGCGCGCGGCGGAGGAGACCTTGCGCCGCTGGGCGAACGCGGCCGCGCTCGTGCGCCCCGACGGGGTGGTCATCGTCGGTGCCGACGCCGGGGTTCCCGCGGTACAGGCGCTCGTGCGCTGGGACCCGCGCGGTTTCGCCGCCCGCGAACTGGCTGAGCGAGCCGAACTGGGCTTTCCACCGGCGACCCGGATGGCCGCGCTCACCGGAGCGACCGGCAGCCTCAGCGGCGTGCTCGCCGCAGTCGACCTGCCCACCGGCGCGCAGGTGATCGGTCCCGTACCGGTCGACGAGACAACCGAACGCGTGCTGGTCCGGGTAGCTCGCACCCAGGGCGCGGATCTGGCGCGGGCGCTCAAGAGTGCCGCCGCGGGTCGCTCGGCCCGCCGTAACACTGACCCGGTGCGGATCGCGGTGGATCCGTTGGAGGTCATCTGACCGGAACAGCAACTCCGGACAGTGCCCGGACGACGTCGGTGAGTGTGCGCACCGGAACGTCGTGGTCCACGGCCCGCTGCAGGCCGAGGCCGACGCCGAGACTGAGCAGGGCGGTGGCCAACTCGTCGGCCGGCAGCAGCAGGCCAGTGCCGAGATCGTCGGCGGCCGCCTCGATCAGGTGCGTCAGCGCGGCACGGATGACATTCCCGCGGGCCTGGTACTGCTCGCGCAGACCGGGGTTGCGACGTAGCTGGCTGCCGAACTCGATCTCCAGGTTGCTCCACCCCTCGTGGCCGATGGCGGTCTCGGCCCACGCCTCGAAGCAGAGCAGTCGCTGCTCGAACGTCGCGCCGGCACTGATGGCCGCGATGAGCCGGGCCGCCTGTTCGCCGCGGATCTCGTCGAGCACGGCGAGACAGAGTTCGTCCTTGCTGGAGAAGTTCGAGTAGACCGCCCCTTTGGAGTAGCCGGCCTCGTCCGCGACCCGCTCCAGCGACGTCGCGAAGTAGCCGTCACGTAGAAACAGGACCCTCGCCGTGGCAAGGAGTTGTCCTCGGGTCTGCGCCTGCCGGTCGGCGCGACTGAGCACGGTCATACGATGAACCTACCGAGAGTCGGATACCGATGGTTTCTGAAATGTCAAGGATCATGGGCACCGCACCATCACCTCCGACGCCGTCCGCGTCCCGGCCGCTAGGACAACACACCATGGGTTATCCCGCCATCGATCTCGCTGAGTGCGTCGTGCTGATTACCGGCGGTGCGCGCGGAATCGGGCGGGCCACCGGTGCGGCCTTCGCCGAGCGAGGCGCCACCGTCTGCCTCGGCGATCTCGACCTGCCGACGGCCGAGGCGACCGCCGCCGAGATCGGCGCGAACCCGTTCCACCTGGACGTGACGTCGCGGTCCTCGTTCGCCGGGTGCGTCGAGGCCATCCACGACCGGTTCGGCCGCGTCGACGTGCTGGTCAACAATGCGGGGGTCATGCCGCTGGGTGGGTTCCTGGAGCAACCCGACGCGCTGGACGCCACCACTCTGGACGTGAATATTCGCGGGTTGATCTTCGGGATGCGGCTCGCGCTGCCCGGCATGATCGAGCGTGGGTCGGGGCACATCGTCAACGTTGCCTCGATGGCCGCCAAGATGGCTGTTCCCGGCATGGCCGTCTACAACGCGAGCAAGTTCGGCGCGCTGGGACTGTCCTTGGCCGTGCGCCAGGAGTTCGCCGACTCCGGCGTGAGCGTCAGCGCCGTGCTGCCGAGCGCGGTGCGCACAGAACTGGTTTCGGGCCTGCATCTCGGTGCGGGTATGCCGACCGTCGATCCCGAGGACGTCGCTCGGGCGATCGTGCGCAGCGTCCGCTCCCGCCGCGCCGAGATCACCGTGCCCGGCTACTTGGGCCTGTTCGACCTCGTCAACGCGCTCGTGCCCGAACCGCTGTTCCGGCTGGCCCGCCGGGTCCTGGACGACACCCGCGTGCTGACGTCGCTCGATCACAACGCGCGCAGCACATACGAGCAACGAGTCGCCGACCAGGCCGCCGTCCGGGAGTTGGGCGACGCCGAGGCCGACCGCCAGATCTGATCGTCACCGCACCGCCCCACGATCTGATCATCGCGTCGATCGGGGCACCGGCCGGCGCCGTTAGACTCGACCTCGTGAGGCGAGGGATCCGACCGTGACCGTGCAACCCATCCGGCTCTTCGGCGACCCGGTTCTGCGGACGCCGGCCGACATCGTCACCGACTTCGACAAGGAACTGCGCACGCTGGTTGCCGACCTCGCACAGACCATGATGGACGCGCCGGGCCAGGGGCTGGCCGCGCCGCAGATCGGCGTCGGCCTGCGGGTGTTCACCTACCACAT
>JBDTFN010000107.1:0-5358 GCA_039937915.1 Jatrophihabitans sp.
CGATCGGATTGGCGAGCACGAGCCCGAATCCTGCGGTGCCGAGTTCGTCCTGGGCGTGCAGTACGCCCGCAACCTCGGCCGGTGTGGTCGCCGTCCAGTGCACCGGGTGACCGGAATCGCGCAGGTAAAACGCGGGGAACCGGTCGGTCCGGTAACCGAGCACTCCGATGTTGAGGCTCTCGAGTCGTTCGAGCGTCGCGCCGATGTCGAGGATCGATTTCACCCCGGCACACACCACGAGGACGGGGGTGCGCGAGAGCATCGAGAGGTCCGCCGACTCGTCCCAGGTGGAGCGTGCACCGCGATGGACCCCGCCGAGCCCACCCGTCGCGAACACCCGGATACCCGCCAACGCAGCGAGATGAGCAGTGGACGCGACCGTGGTCGCGCCGGTGACCCCCGCGGCGGCCAGGGGCGCTATGTCGCGCACGCTCACCTTGACGACGTCCGGGTCGTTGGCGACCTGCGCGAGAGCGTCGTCGTCCAGCCCGATCCGAGCCGTTCCCGCCACCACCGCGATGGTCGCCGGGATTGCCCCGCCGGCCCGGACGGCCGCCTCGATCTCCCGTGCGATCCGCAGATTGTCCGGCCGGGGCAGCCCATGGCTGATGATCGTGCTCTCGAGCGCGACGACGGGCATTTTCCGGTCAAGCGCTTCGGCGACCTCAGGATGAACGAGCACCGAGAAACCCTACGTCTTGCGGCGCACCGCCGGTGTGAGGGCCAGCGTCACCGCGGCCGAAACGACGAACGAGACGATGGACGCGCTCATCCACGACTGCGGGGTGAAGTGCAGAAAATGCTGGATATGCACCCAGTCCTTCGCCCACCATTGGATGTAACCCGGATTGATCAACTGATAGGCCAAGAAGCCCAGCAGCCACGGCACGAGCATCAGCCAGCGTGCCGGCGCGGTCTCGGACAGGTCCCACTGGCGCCGTCGGACCACGAAATAGTCGATGGCGAGCACGCCGAGCAGCGGAACGAACACACCGCCGATGAGCAGCAGGAAGTTCTCGTAGGCCGCGATGTCGAGGCTGAGCGCCAGCACGGTGGCGACCGTCCCGATCACCAGTGCGATGATCCGGCGGTCCCAACGCGGTCGCAGGTTCTGCACCGACACCGTGGTCGAGTAGGTGTCGACGAAGGACTGGTCGACTTCTCGCACCGCCAGGACGGCGAAGGCGACCGCGCCCAACGGCACGGCGATGAACTCCCCGAAGATCTTGTTGCTGTCGCCCTGAGCGACCGTCACGAGGGCGACGAGACCTACCGCGTAGCAGGCGATCTGGGTCACGGAATAGCCGACGAAGGATCCGATGACCGTGTCCTTGACCGACTTGGAGTGCCGGCTGTAGTCGGCCGCGACCGGCACCCACGACACCGCCACGCCGATGACGGTGTCGACGGCGAGCCAGAAGTTGTCCCACGTGCCGTCGCCGAGGGCGGGGAGGGGGTTACGCAGCATCTGGATCGCCAGGTAGCCGAATGCGATCACGACCAGGACGGTGACGTACTTGCGCAGTGTGCGGATCCAGCCGAGGGGACGCAGCGCGAGCGCGGTGGTGATGACGCCGCCGGCGAGGACGTACACCCACTTCGCGACGCCGCCGGTGATCTGATGCATGGCTTCGCTGATGATGACGATCTCGAAGGTGGTCCAGCCGACGAGCTGGACGATGTTCAACACTGTCGGGATCCAGGACAGCTTCGCCCCGAAGACGCCGCGCAGCAGCACCATGGCCGGCGATCCGGTCTCGGTGCCGGGGATGGCTGAGATCGTGACCGCCGCAGTGCCGAGTAGCGTCCCGACCACGAGTGCGGTCAGGGCAGCGCCGAGCGACAGCGGCGGCGCGCCGTCGACCGGAGCGAGCACGAAGATTGCCCCGGTGAACCCCAGCAGGCTGATTCCCAGATTGCTCCACAGACCCAGCTGGTCGATCAATCGCAGTGACCGGGTGACGGGTTCGTCGAGGGTCAGCGGGGCCTCGTCCGGATGGGCGGGTCGTCGTCGTATAGCCGTCACAGGACAGCCATCCCTTCGGTGGGGGAGGACGCATGGGCGTGGAACCGTTTCGGTATCCGGCCGGCGCCATGGGCGAGGCGACCGGCGCGGACGGCGAGGGCCATGGCCTGTGCCATCGCTACGGGGTCCTGGGCGCGGGTGACCGCTGAGGCGAGCAGCACGGCGTCGCAGCCGAGTTCCATGGCCAACGCGGCGTCGGAGGCAGTGCCGATGCCGGCGTCCAGGATCACCGGAACGATGGCCTCGCTGACGATCAGCTCGATGTTGTGGGGATTGCCGATGCCCAGACCGGTACCGATAGGGGAGCCCAGAGGCATCACCGCGACGCAGCCCGACTGCTGCAGCCGCCGCGCCAGGACCGGGTCGTCGTTGGTGTACGGCAAAACCTGGAAGCCCTGTGCCACCAGCATCTGGGCGGCGTCGAGTAGTTCGATCGGGTCCGGGAGCAACGTCCGCTCGTCGGCGACGACCTCGAGCTTCACCCAGTCGGTCTCCAGTGCCTCGCGGGCGAGTTCGGCGGTGCGAACCGCTTCGCGGGCGGTCCGGCAGCCGGCGGTATTGGGCAGGACGCGCACCCCCAGTCTGTCGATGACGTCCAGGATCGTGCCGCTCGAGGCGGCATCGACGCGCCGCATCGCGACCGTGCACAGTTCGGCACCGGACGCGTGCAGGGCCTGCTCGATGACGTGAAGGCTCGGAGCACCACCGGTACCCAGGACGAGCCGCGAGCCGAACTCGACCCCGGCGATGACCAGCACGTCCTCAGCCACCCTGCACCGCCGTGATGAGTTCGACGGACGCGCCTTCGGTAAGTGCCCGCTGGGACCACGTCGAACGTGGCACGACCTCGCCGTCGATCACGGCGGCGCTACCGCGCTCCGAGCCGGTGACGTCCACGATCAGCTCGCCGACGGTCGCGCCGACGGTGACCTCGTGCGGTCGGCCGTTGAGGTTGATGATCATGCAAGCACCTCGTGTAGGTGGGCGGGGGCGAAGCGGGTGGGGGCGAAGGGGGTCAGGACGTCGGGCACCGACCCGGCGGTTACCAGGTCGGCAACGCCGTCGGCGGTAACCGGGGTGAGCAGGATGCCGTTGCGGTAGTGCCCGGTGGCGACGATCAGCCCGTCGAGCCCGGCTGCCCCGACCAGGGGGGCGTTGTCCGGAGAGCCGGGGCGCAGTCCGGTCGAGATCTCCTCCAGCGCAGCCTCGCTGAGGTCGGGCAACAACGACTGCGCGTCGCGCAGGAGTTCATAGACCGCGCCGGCGCGTGCCGTGACGTCGAAGCCGGCCTCCTCGACGCTGGCGCCGAGCACGATCCGGCCGTCGCCCCGGGGGACCAGGTAGATGCGATTGCCCTTGATCAAGCCGCGGACGACGTGGTTGATTCGTGGTCCGCCCGGCAGCCGCAGCCGCAGGGTCTGCCCCTTCACCGGCCGTACCTGTGGCGCGTGATCGGTCGGCAGGCCACCGATGGTGCGCGACCAGCAACCGGCGGCCAGGACGACGTTCGGCGCCGACCACACCGTGCCATCGTCGAGGACGACGCCCTCGACCCGGTCGCGTTCGACCACGAGTGACGCCACACCCTTGAGGACTCGCACGCCTCGATGCGCTAGCGCACGGTGTAGTGCGTGGTGCAGCAGGCGTGGGTCGACCTGGTGGTCCTCGGGGGCGTGCAGTCCGCCGGGAAGGCCCGCGGCGAGGGTCGGTTCCAGAGTGCGGAGTTCGCGACCGCTCACCAGAGCGAAATCGATGCCGAGGCCGCGGGCGAACCCGTGCAGGTCACGCAGCGCGGCCAGGTCCGCCGCGTCCCAGGCTGCGACGACCGTGCCGCACTCGCGCACACCGATGGAGGTTCCGGCCTCATCGGCGAGCTCAGCGGCGAAGCCCGGCCACCGCGCGAGCGAGTCCAGGTTCAGATGCAGCAGCGAGGTCTCGGTGTAGTCCAGTTCGGTGATCGGAGCCAGCATTCCCGCTGCAGTGTGCCAGGCACCGCGGGTGGGATCAGGGTCAACGAGAACGACGGACAGCCCGCGTTGGGCGCAGCGCCAAGCCACGGCGGAGCCGATGGCTCCCGCACCGATCACGACGATGTCGCTGGACTGCATTGCTTCCTCACGCCGGCATGACCCGGATCAGGTTCGACGGTCGGCGATCTGCCCTCTCAGTCCTCGCGCTCGAGGACTCCCGTGCGAGTTCGACCCTACTCCGTCGGCCAGTCGAGGATTCGCCAGAAGTGCCCCACGGGCCCGAGTCCGGAACCGAGGGGGAACGATCCAGCCACAGCGCCGGTGATGAAGGTCTTGCCGTGGCGCACCGCGTCGGCCAAGGGAACCCCGCGAGCCAGTGAGGCGGTGATCGCCGCGGCGAGCGTGTCACCGGAGCCATGGGTGTGGGCGGTGTCGTAGCGCAGCGCGCTGAGTTCTAGGCAGGTCTGCCCGTCGGACAAGAGGTCGATCGCGTCGTCGCCGGGGAGGTGACCACCCTTGACCAGCGCCGCCTTTGCGCCGAGTGCAAGCAGCGCCTCCGCCGCCTCGGCCATGTCCTCACGGGTCCGGACCCGGACTCCGGTGAGCAGGGCGATCTCGCCCAGGTTGGGCGTGACCAGGGTGGCGAGCGGGACGATCACGTCGCGAAGCGTCTCCAGTGCGTCGGGCTGCAGGAGTGGATCACCGTGCTGCGACGCCGCCACCGGATCAACCACGAAGGGGCTGATCCCCAGCCGGATGACGACCTCGGCGACCGCGTGCATGATTGCTGCGGACGCGAGCATGCCGGTCTTCGCCGCGCCTACCCCGATGTCGGTGACCACCGACTCGATCTGTTCGGCCACCGCGTTCGGGGGAAGTTCGTAGAACCCCGACACGCCCAGCGAGTTCTGCACCGTCACCGCAGTGATCGCCGACATCCCGTGAACGTGACAGGCCAGGAACGTCTTCAGATCGGCCTGCGCCCCGGCGCCGCCGCCGGAATCCGAGCCTGCGATGGTGAGCGCGGTCGGGGGCCCGGGAGAATTCACCGGGTCAGTATCTCGAATCGGAGGAACGACTGTGCTGGACAGCGTCACTCTCACCACGACCGAACTCGCCGTGATGCTGCGTTTCTACGACGCGACCCTCGCTGCGCTGGGCGCCGTCCGACTGGTCGAATTGGTCGATGAGGAGGAGGACGACTCGCAGGTCGAGGCGGTCGCATGGGCGGCGGCGGACAACGTCCCGGTCCTGTGGGTGGTGACCGGAGCGCACGACACCCGGGGCGTCCACGTTCGGCTACGGGTGGGCACGCGGGAGGCCGTCGAGGCGTTCTACCGGGCCGGTGTGACGGCTGGGGGT
>JBDTFN010000108.1:0-9293 GCA_039937915.1 Jatrophihabitans sp.
CGCTCGTAGATGCCGACGTACCAGTAGGTGCCCTCGCGACACGGCGTGCACTTGCCGCAGGACTCGTGCCGGTAGAACTCCGACCACTTCTTCGTCGCCCGTACCACGCAGTCGTCCTCGTCGAAGATCATGAGCGCCGAGGTGCCGTTCATCGAACCGGCCTTGACGACGGCGTCGAAGTCCAGCGGGAGGTCCAGGTGCTCGGCGGTCAGCATCGGGGTCGAGGATCCGCCCGGCGTCCAGAACTTGATGTCCTTGCCGCGGCTCATGCCACCGGCCAGGTCGATCAGTTCGCGCAGGGTGGTGCCCATCGGCGCCTCGTACTGACCCGGGTTCTGGATCCGTCCGGACAGCGAATAGATCGACGGGCCCGGCGATCCCTCGGGACCCATCGACTTGAACCAGGCGGCCCCGCCCAACACGATGTACGGCACGCTGGCCAGCGTGCCGGCGTTGTTGACGACGGTCGGTGAGTCGTAGAGACCGTTGGTGGCCGGGAACGGCGGCTTGAGCCGTGGCTGGCCGCGCCGGCCCTCGAGCGAATCGAGCAGGGCAGTCTCTTCGCCGCAGATGTAGGCGCCGGCGCCGCTGTGCACGGTGATCCGGCAGTCGAAGCCGGAACCGAGGATGTCGGTGCCGAGGTAGCCCTTCGCCTCCGCCTCGCGGACCGCGCCGGTGACCCGACGGATGGCGTGGGCAGCCTCGCCGCGGATGTAGACGAAGGCGTCGTGCGCGCCCACGGCGTAGCAGGCGATGATGATGCCCTCGACCATCGAGTGCGGGTCGTTCATCATCAACGGCAGGTCCCGGCAGGTGCCCGGCTCGGACTCGTCGGAGTTGACAACGACGTACGTCGGCTTGGGGCTGTCCTTCGGGATGAATCCCCACTTCATGCCGGTCGGGAAGCCCGCCCCACCGCGTCCGCGCAGGTTGGATTCCTTGACCATCGTGACGAGGTCGGTAGGCGCCATCGCCAGCGCCTTGCGCAGCCCGGCGTAGCCGTCGAGACGCTCGTAGTTGTCGATCTTCCACGGCTGCTGCGTGCCGAAGCGCTTGGTCAGAACAGGTGTGAGGGTCATCAGTTCTGCTTCTCCTCACCGGGCTCAGCGGGGTGGTCGGGGTCGGACTCGGCCGTCTCGAGCGGCGCGTCGTGCGCGCTCGAGCCTTCGGTATTCGCGGTCTGTCGCGCGGCTTTGGGCGCCCCGCCGGAGCGCGTACGTGAGCGCTTCGAGGTTCCGGCGGCAGCGGTGTCCCGGGGCGGGGCGTCAGCGGCCGCCGAACCAGCCGGATCCACGGCGTAGGACGGCGCGGTGTCACCGCGTTCCACCGCAAGGTTCACCCCGACCTCGGTGGCCGGCCCGGTGCTCACCGAGTCCAGGGCCAGCGTGGCCTCGTCGTGAATACCTGCGATCTGCCGCTCGATCTGCTTGAAGGAGCACAGCGGGGCACCGCGGGTGGGCAGTGGCCGCTCTCCGGACTGAAGTTGGCTGACGACGGTGCGCGCGGTGCCGACCGTCTGGTTGTCGAAGAACTCGTAGTTCACCGTCACGACGGGTGCGTAATCGCAGGCGGCCAGGCACTCCGCGTGCTCGAGCGTGATCGTGCCGTCCGAGGTCGTCTCGTCGTTACCGACGTCCAGGTGCTCCTTGAGCGCGGCGAAGATCTCGTCGCCGCCGAGCATGCCGCACAGGGTGTTGGTGCAGACGCTGACGAGGTACTCGCCGGTCGGCTTGCGCTTGTACATCGTGTAGAACGTCGCCACCGCGGCCACCTGGGCCTTGGTGAGGTCCAGGGTGTCCGCGCAGAAGGCGATGCCATCGGGTGAGACGTATCCCTGCTCGGACTGCACGAGGTGCAGCAACGGAAGTAGGGCTGACCTAGCCTGGCCGACCGGATACCGGGCGATGAGTTCGGCGGCGTCCGCGCGGAGTTGGTCGGAGAAGACCGAAGGGTCTCCCGGGCGGTCGAGGTTGATGACGCTCGTGCGGAAGTTCGTCCGCTCGGCGTGGGCGTTGGTCACCGCGCTCGTCGCAGGCGCGTCGGAGAAGCTGTCGAGCTGATAGTCCGGCACTAGCGATCACACCCGCCCATCACCGGGTCGATGGAGGCCACCGAGGCGATGACGTCGGCGACCTGGCCGCCGATGGCCATCGCGGCGACTCCCTGCAGGTTGATGAAGGACGGTTCGCGGAAGTGCACGCGGTACGGGCGGGTACCGCCGTCGCTGACGACGTGCGCCCCCAGTTCGCCCCGCGGCGACTCCACCTTGGAATAGACCTGGCCCGGCGGCACCCGGAAGCCTTCGGTGACCAGTTTGAAGTGGTGGATCAGTGACTCCATCGACGTCGCCATGATCTTCTGCACGTGCTCGAGCGAGTTGCCCATGCCGTCCGGACCGAGGCTCAGCTTGGCCGGCCACGCGATCTTGGGGTCCTCGTGCATCGTCGGGCCGGGCTCGAGCCGGGCAAGCGCCTGCTCGATGATCTTCAGCGACTCGTGCATCTCGGCGACCCGGACGACGTAGCGCGACCAGCAGTCGCCCCGGTCATCGGTGGGGACCTCGAAGTCGTAGGTCTCATAACCCAGGTACGGCTCGGTCTTGCGAAGGTCCCACGGCAGACCGGCCGCCCGCAGCAGCGGGCCGGTGATACCGAGGGCGATACAGCCCTCGACGCCGATCCAGCCGACGTCCTTGAGCCGGTTGATCCAGATCGTCTGGCCGGTCAGCAGTTTGTCCAGGCCGCGCAGTTCCTCGCGCTGGCCCTTGATGAACTCGACGAACATCTGCTCGTAGCCCTCGGGGAGATCCTGCGCGACCCCGCCGGGACGGACGAAGGCGTGGTTCATCCGCAGCCCGGTGATGGTCTCGAAGACGTCCAGGCACTTCTCCCGGGCCCGGAAGCCATTGGTCATCGCGGTGAGCGCGCCGAGCTCCATGCCACCGGTCGCCAGCCAGACCCAGTGCGAGGCCAGCCGGTTGACCTCCATCATCAGCAGCCGGATGGTCTGCGCCCGCGAGGGCGCCTCGATGCCGAGCAGTCGCTCGACCCCCAGGCAGTAGACCGTTTCGTTGAACAGTGGCGAGAGGTAGTCGGCGCGGGTCAGGAAGGTGACGGCTTGCGTCCAGGTCCGGAACTCGGTGTTCTTCTCGATCCCGGTATGCAGGTAGCCGACCACGACACGCGCGTCGGTGACGGTCTCGCCCTCGAGTTCGAGCACCAGCCGGAGCACGCCGTGCGTGGACGGGTGCTGCGGACCCATGTTCAGGACGAGACGCTCGTCCTTGATCGGGTCGGTTGAGCCGCCGAAGGCGCTGATGACCGAATCCCAGTCGCCGCCGCTGAGGTTGTAGACCCGGCCCTCGGTGGTCGGACGGGACGGCGCATAGGCGTCGGTGTCGGTGGTGTCGGTCATCGCCCTGCCCTCGCTTCGTTCGTCGGCGCGATCACTTGTAAGCCCTCCGCTGGTCCGCAGGCGGGATGGTCGCACCCTTGTACTGGACCGGGATTCCGCCGAGCGGGTAGTCCTTGCGCTGCGGGTGTCCGTCCCAGTCGTCAGGCATCAGGATCCGGGTGAGGGCGGGGTGCCCGTCGTAGACGATGCCGAACAGGTCGAACGTCTCGCGCTCCTGCCAGTCCGCGGTCGGGTACAGCCCGGTGAGCGACGGGACGTGCGGGTCCTCGACCGGCAGCGACACCTCGAGCCGCACCCGCCGTCGGTAAGTCATGGAGGTGAGGTGGACGACCGAATGCAGACGATTGACCGACCCGAGATAGTCCACCCCGGACACACTCGCGCACAGCTCGAAGCGCAGTGACGGGTCATCACGCAGAGCGGTGGCGACACCGATCAGGTGATCGCGCTCGATATGCAACGTGAGCTCGTCGCGGTCGACGACAACCTTGCGGATCGCCGCGTCGGTCTGCGGATAGGCCTCGCGAAGGCCCTCCACGATCTCGTCGAAGTAGCTGCCGTAGGGCGGCTCCGCGCTCGGCGGGATCCACGGCTCGCGAACGAGTCCGCCGTACCCGGACGTGTCACCGCTGCCGGAGACACCGAACATGCCGTTGCGCAGCGTGCCGTACGGGGAGTCGGCACTGCCGGTACCGACCGTCGCCCGGGCGACGTCGGAAGCTGACTGTTCGGGCGCCGAGTCCTCAGGGACCGGCCGCTCCACTGGACCACCCATGCCTACCGCCCGTACTTGTAGGACGACGGGACCAGTTCGACCTTCTGACCTTCGAGCTTCGCCGCGCGCTTCGGCCCGAGCGGCTCGTTCATGATCTTGTGGTGCAGCTTGAGGATCGCGTCGATCAACATCTCCGGGCGAGGCGGACAACCCGGTAGGTACATGTCGACCGGGACGACGTGGTCGACGCCCTGCACGATTGCGTAGTTGTTGAACATCCCGCCGGACGACGCGCACACGCCCATGGCGATCACCCACTTGGGCTCGGGCATCTGGTCATAGACCTGGCGCAGGACCGGCGCCATCTTCTGGCTGACCCGACCGGCGACGATCATCAGGTCGGCCTGGCGTGGCGAGGCACGAAAGACCTCCATGCCGAAGCGGGCCGAGTCGTAGCGCGGCGCGCCGAAGGTCATCATCTCGATGGCGCAGCAGGCCAGGCCGAAGGTGGCCGGCCAGAGCGATGACTTGCGCGTCCAGTTGACCAGCTTCTCGACCGAGGCGAGCAGTACGCCGTCAGGCAGTTTCTCTTCAAGACCCACTATGCACATCCCTCTTCGCGCAAGCGCTCATCGGAGCGGCGCTCCGCTGCTTGCTCGTTCCTCGCTGCGATGCTCACGCCGATCAGTCCCAATCCAGTCCGCCGCGACGCCAGACGTAGGCGTAAGCGGCGAACACGGTGACGATGAACAGGATGATCTCCACCAGCCCGAACAGGCCGAGTGCCTTGTTCGCCACGGCGTATGGGTACAGGAAGATGATCTCGATGTCGAAGACGATGAAGAGCATCGCCGTCAGGAAGTACTTGATCGGGAAGCGGTTCGGCCCGAGCGGCTGCGGCGTCGGTTCGATGCCGCACTCGTAGAAGTCGAGCTTGGCTTTGTTGTACCGCTTGGGGCCGATGTACGGCGCGATGACGACGGAGAACGTGGCGAAGCCGAAGGCCAGCGCGAAGAGCAGGACGATCGGCAGGTACGGCGCGAGCATCTAGCGCTGTTCTCCCTTCTGTGCGCCTGACGGCGTACGCGTCCCACAGGCTATCCCTGTGCGCACGCTCAGCATCGGTTTAGGCATACCTAACGGACGGCCGGGGTGAGCTTGGTCAGGACGTTGATGACCCGGTCGGAAACATCGCCGTCGTGCGGGTCGGTCAGGTTGGCCAGCAACTTGAGCACGAAGCGCATGAGCGCCGGGTGCGACAGACCGTGGCGGGTGCACGCCTGCATCACCTTCGGATTGCCGATCAGCTTCACGAACACGCCGCCGAGGCGGTAGTACGAACCCCACTCGTCGCGCATGCGATCGGGGTAGGCCGCGAACGCCTGCTCGCGACCCGGGCCGTCCGGCCGGGCCAGCGCCTGGATGACGGTCTCGGCAGCGAACCGGCCCGAGTCCATGGCGTACGGGATGCCCTCGCCGTTGAACGGGTTCACCGAACCGCCGGCGTCACCGACGAGCAGCAGCCCGCGGACGTAGTGCGGCGTGCGGTTGAACCCCATCGGCAACGCCGCTCCGCGGGTGGGGCAGGTGGCGTTCTCCTCGCGCAGTCCCCACTCCTCGGGAGTGTTGTCCAGCCAGCGGGTGAGCAGGTCTCGGTAGTTCGTCTTCTGGAACCCGGCACTGGAGTTCAGGACGCCGAGCCCGGCGTTGACCGTCCCGTCGCCCATCCCGAAGATCCAGCCGTAGCCGGGGAGCAGCTGCGACTCGTTCGGGGTGCCTTCCCACAGTTCCAACCACGACTCCAGGTAGTCGTCATCGGTCTTCGGGCTGGTGTAGTAGCGCCGCACGGCCACGCCGAGCGGTCGCTTGTCGTTGCGGTGGACGTCCATCTTCTGCGCGAGCTTGCCCGAGACGCCCTCGCAGGTGAGCACGATCGGGGCCCGGAAGCTGATCGGCGACTTGTCGAGGTTGGACTTGCCGGTGACTCCGACGACGCGGCCGGTGGAGTCCAGGATCGGTTCGGTGACCGAGGTCTGCTCGTAGAGGCGGGCCCCGGCCTTGACGGCCTGGTTGGCCAGCATCGCGTCGAGGTCGGCGCGCGGGCGGACGAGGCCGAAGGGCGGGAAGCTGGTGAGATCGGGCCAGTCCAGGTGGATGCGCTGGCCGCCGCCGATGACTCGCAGACCGCGGTTGTGCAACCAGCCGTTGCTCTCGCTGACGTCGATGCCCATGTCGACCAGGGCGCGGGTGCCGCGCGGGGTGAGGCCGTCGCCGCAGACCTTCTCGCGGGGGAAGGACGTCTTCTCGATCAGCGCGACGTCCAGGCCGGCACTCGCCAGCCAGTAGGCCGCGCTGCTGCCGGCCGGGCCCGCGCCGACGACGATGACGTCGGCGTCGTTCCCGGCGTCAGGACTCACCGTCTCTGGACGGATCTCGGCGGTTGGAACCGACATGGGCGAAGCTCCCGGTGGGGCGGCGGCGGACTGCTGAGCGACCTTGTGAAGGTTTTCACGAGCGTCTCGACCGAGTGTATTCGTCGAAGGACGTCCCGGCGAACCACTGTGGATCCGTAGCCGCCGGCCGTGCGGTCGGGGCTCGACAGACGCGGCTACACCCGAGCCGAGTGGTAAGCGGGTGCAGTCAGACGACGAGTTCGGCGACCGGAATCGCGTCGTCGCCGACCGTCTCGGGCTGGTGCTTGCCGCTCGCGACCGGGCGGATCAGGTAGAGCACGACCAGGCCGCTGAGCAGTGCGGCGACACCGGAGACGAGGAACGCCCATTGCACCCCCTGGACGGCTGCGGCGTGCAGGGCATTGTCGAGCTGCTCGCGCGTGCCCCGCGGCGCTTGGGCCAGCAGCGCCTTGGCCTGACCGCCGGCGAGGACACGGGCCTGCTCGGCCGCGCCGCCCACGCCTCGTTCGCCGAGCACGTGGGACGCCCGCGCGGCGAAGACCGACCCGAGGGCTGCGATGCCGAGCGCGAAGCCGAGTTGCCGGGCCGTGTTCACCGCGCCGGACGCCATGCCGCCGCGCTGCATCGGCACCGCGCTCATCGCCGCCGAACTCAGCGACGGCGTCGCCATACCGACCCCGACACCGACGACCAGGAATCCGGGGATCAGGGCCGGCCACGTCGCGCCGCCGTGCAGCAGCGCACCGCCGATCAGGTCACCGGCCCCGATCAGCAGCAGTCCACCGCCGATGATCGGACCGGGATTGGACCCGACGAGGATCCGCCCGATCATCGCCGAGACGACGAAGGACGCAAGCGACAGCGGCAGCCCGGTCAGACCGGCCTCGATCGGGCTCAGACCGAGCACCGACTGCAGCCAGATCGAGATGTAGGTGAACGACGCAAAGGCGGCGAGGCTCAGGACCAGGGCGGCGATGAGAATGCCGACGAACGAACGGTTGCGCAGCAACGACAGGTCGAGCATGGGGGCCGCGGTTCGCAGTTCGATCATCACGAACACCACCAGCAGGAGCGGCGTCGCGACGATCCAACCCCAACTGCTGATTTCCGACCAGCCGTTCTCGTTCGCCTGGATGAGCCCGAAGGTGAGTGCCGCAGCAGCGGCGGAGAAGGCAGCGATCCCCCCGATATCGACCCGCGCGAGAACGGTCTCGGTGACGTCCTTGAGCGTGGTCAGGCACAGCGCGATGGCCAGCACCGACACGGGCAGGTTGACGAAGAAGATCCAGCGCCAGGACGCGCCCTCGGTCAGCAGGCCACCGAGGATCGGGCCGACCGCGGCCGAGGCCCCAGCCACCGCGCCCCACATACCGTAGGCGGTTCCGCGGTCACGGCCGGAGTAGTTGCTGTTGAGCAGGGCGAAGGTGGTGGCGAACATGGCCGCGGCGCCGAGTCCCTGCACTGCACGAGCCGCGATGAGCAGGTCGGCGTTCGGCGCGATGCCACAGGCGAACGAGGAGGCCGCGAACAGCGCGAGCCCAGCCACGTACGCGCGGCGGTGGCCGATCATGTCGGCGATCGATCCCGTCCCGAGCACGAGGGCGGCCAGCACCAGCGCGTAGGCGTCGACGACCCACTGCAGCGACCCGAAGGTCGTCTTCAGGTCGCTCGCCATGTCCGGCAGCGCGACGTTCACGATCGTGACGTCGATGAGCAGCATGAAGGTGCCCAGGCACACCGTGAACAGAGGCAGCCACTTGCGCATCGGGATTACTCGCCTTCGATCGGTACTGAGGTCGACTTCGACTATTCGTGACCGATCCGACGTCCACGTTCATCTGCGGCGAGATCGTCGATGTTCCGCCATCATTGATTGCATGTTGACGGATACCGCCACGGTGGACGTACTTGAAGGCAAGATCATCCGTTGCCTGCAACTGGCTCCCCGCGTTCCGTTTGCCACCGTGGCGCAGGCATTGGACGTCTCCGAGCAGACCGTCGCCCGACGCTACCGGCGGCTGGTTCGCGAGGGCGCGCTTCGGGTGACTGCCGTTGTCGATCCGGCCGCGCTGGGGCAACGGACCTGGATCCTGCGGGTGCAGTGCCGACCGAACGGCGCCCTGTCACTGGCGCAGGCGCTCGCCCAGCGTGAGGACATCAGTTGGGTGACGTTGATGTCCGGCGGATCGGAGATCGTCCTGATCCTGCGCGCCCGCACGAGCGAGGCACGGGACGATCTGTTGACCCAGCGCCTGCCTCGCACCGAACCCGTGCTGGGGCTTACCGCGGTGATGGTGTTGCATCGGTTCATCGGCGGCGGTCACCACGACAACGACGACTGGGCTGCGCTGGCCGGCCTCCTCGACGTCGACCAGGAACGGGCCATCCTGGCGTGCGCGCCGCCCGTCCCCACGGGGCGCGGTGGGCTCGGCCGGCTCCACCCCGAGGACGACGCGATGCTCGCCGTGCTGGTCGAGGATGGTCGGGCCTCCTACGCTGCGCTCGCCCAGGCCGCCGGCGTCAGCGAGAGTCGCGCAGCGCGACGCCTGACCGCCCTCGTCGACGAGGCGCTGATCTACTACGACGTCGACGTGTCGAGCCCGGCGCTGGGCTACCACGCGCCGGCCACACTGTGGCTGACCGTCACTCCGTCCGAACTCGACGCCGCCGGTCGCGCCCTCGCTGCAGAACGGGAGGTCGCCTTCGCTGCGGCGATCTCGGGCCCGCAGAACCTCACCGCGACGATCCTC
>JBDTFN010000109.1:0-3689 GCA_039937915.1 Jatrophihabitans sp.
CGGTCGCCAGGACGCACGTCCTCCGCCAGTTGTTTGTAGGTAGTACCGACCCGGTCGTGGGTGCCGACAACGTCCTCGACGGTGATGCGGATCCGTTCGCCGGTGGCCCAGGTGACCGGACCGTCGCCGAAGCGGCCGAGCCGGATCTTGGGGCCCTGCAGATCGGCGAGAACGGCCACATTGCGCCCGGCCGCCCGAGCAGCCTGCCGCACCTCGTGGAACCGACGCCCGTGATCGGCGTGCACGCCGTGGCTGAAGTTGAGTCGGGCGACGTCCATACCCGCCTCGACGAGGGCACGCGCCCGTTCCGGCGTGTCAGTAGCGGGGCCGAGCGTGCAGACGATCTTGGCGTGCCGGATCACGGTCTCCAGCCTAGAGGGTCGCCCAGTTGCGGGCAGACAACGTTTACGGCCTCGCTAGGACTTGGCGGCGGCCATGACCGCCTGGTCGACGTCCTCGCCCTGCTCCTGCGCGAGCTTGGTCGCCTCGAGCACGCGCTTGAAGTCGCGCGCGACGACCGCGGAGAACCGCGGTAGTGCCGCGTCCCAGTCCGCGAGCAGCGCGGCCCCGACTGCGGAATCGGTGTAGGTGGTGTGGGCCGCCACGATCTCGCGCAGCCGCTCAGCCTCCTCGTGGGGCACTGCCTCGACGTCGACGAGTTCGCGGTTGACGATGGATTCGTCCAGGTCGAGGACGTAAGCCCAGCCGCCGGACATACCGGCGCCCAGGTTGCGTCCGGTGTCGCCGAGGATCACCGCCACTCCGCCGGTCATGTACTCCAGCGCGTGGTCGCCCACACCCTCGGCCACCACCGTCGCGCCGGAGTTGCGGACGCAGAACCGCTCCCCCACCCGACCTCGCAGGTAGATCTCACCGCTCGTCGCGCCATAAGCGATGACGTTGCCGGCGATGACGTTGTCCTGCGCCACGAACGTCGCGGACTCGGCCGGCCGGACGGCGATGACGCCGCCGGACAGTCCCTTGCCCGCGTAGTCGTTGGTGTCGCCGAAGAGCCGCAGCGTGATGCCCCGCGGCACGAACGCGCCGAAGGACTGTCCGCCCGAACCGCGGAAGGTCACGTCGATGGTGCCGTCCGGCAGGCCGTCCGCTCCGTAGCGCCGCGACACCAGCGAGCCGAGCATCGTGCCGACCGTGCGGTTGACGTTGCGCACCGGGAGTTCGAGGGTCACCGGCGAGCCGTCGAGCAGCGCCCCCTCGCAGAGCTGGATCAAGGTGTTGTCCAGCGCATCGTCGAGTCCGTGGTCCTGGTCCCGCGACTTGATCAGGGTCTGGCCGTAGGGGTTGGCCGGCACGTGCAGGATCGGCCCCAGATCGAGGCCGTCGGCCTTCCAGTGGTCGATCGCCTTCGCGGTGTCGAGCATGTCGACCTGCCCGATCGCCTCGTCGAGCGTCCGGAACCCCAGCGACGCGAGGATCTCTCGGACCTGCTCGGCGATGAACTCGAAGAACGTCTCCACGAATTCGGGCCGGCCGCTGAAACGCTCGCGCAGCACCGGGTTCTGGGTGGCCACGCCGACCGGGCAGGTGTCCAGGTGGCAGACCCGCATCATGATGCAGCCCGACACGATGAGCGGTGAGGTCGCGAACCCGTACTCCTCGGCGCCGAGCAGCGCCGCGACGACGACGTCACGCCCGGTCTTCAGCGCACCGTCGACCTGGACGGTGATTCGATCCCGCAGCCCGTTGAGCAACAGCGTCTGCTGGGTGTCGGCCAGACCGAGCTCCCAGGGCAGACCGACGTGCTTGAGCGAGGTCAGCGGAGCGGCGCCGGTGCCACCGTCATGACCCGAGATCAGGACGACGTCGGCGTGTGCCTTGGACACACCGGCCGCGACGGTGCCGACGCCGGCCTCGGACACCAGCTTGACGTGCACCCGCGCCTGCGGGTTGGCGTTCTTCAGGTCGTGGATGAGCTGTGCGATGTCCTCGATCGAGTAGATGTCGTGGTGCGGCGGCGGCGAGATCAGCCCGACACCGGGGGTGGAGTTGCGGGTCCGGGCGATCCACGGATAGACCTTGAAACCGGGCAGCTGACCGCCCTCGCCGGGCTTCGCGCCCTGCGAGATCTTGATCTGCAGGTCGTCGGCGTTGACCAGGTAGTGGCTGGTCACGCCGAAGCGTCCTGAGGCGACCTGCTTGACCGCCGAGCGGCGCAGGTCGCCGTTCTCGTCGGGCAGGTAACGCCGGGCGTCCTCGCCACCCTCGCCGCTGTTCGAGCGGCCACCGAGCCTATTCATCGCGATGGCCAGCGTCTCGTGTGCCTCGGCCGAGATGGAGCCGTAGGACATTGCACCGGTCGCGAAACGGGTCACGATCGAGGAGATCGACTCGACCTCGTCGATCGGGACGGCCGGCCGGACCCCCGCACGGAACTCGAACAGCCCACGCAACGCGCCGCCGCGCCGGTTGAGCTCGTCGATCTTGTCCGAGTACTGGCGGAACACCTCGTACTGCCGGGATCGGGTCGCGTGCTGCAGCAGGAATACCGTCTCGGGGTTGAACAGGTGCAGCTCACCCTCACGACGCCATTGGTATTCGCCGCCCACGTCCAGGCGACGGTGCGCTCGCGTGGTGTCGACGAGCGGGTAGGCAGCCTCGTGCCGCTTCTCGGTCTCGGCGGCGATCTCGGTCAGGCCGATGCCGCCGAGCCGTGACGGGGTTCCGCCGAAGTACTCGTCCACGAGCGGCTGGGCCAGGCCGAAGGCCTCGAACACCTGCGCGCCGGTGTAGGACTGGATCGTCGAGATGCCCATCTTGGACATCACCTTGAGCACGCCCTTGCTCAGCGCCTTGACGTAGTTGGCAATGGCTTTCTCGGCCGGCAGGTTGTGGATGAGCCCGTTGTCGACGAGGTCGTCGATGGTCTCGAAGGCGAGGTAGGGGTTCACCGCCGCGGCGCCGTAGCCGAGCAGCAACGCGATGTGGTGCACCTCGCGGGCCTCACCGGTCTCGATGACCAGACCGGCCTGCGTGCGCTGGCCGGTGCGGACCAGGTGCTGGTGCACCGCCGAGGTCAGCAGCAGCGCGGGGATCGGCGCGTGGTCGGGATCGCAGTCGCGGTCGGACAGGATCAGGATCCGGACCCCGGCCTCGACGGCGGCCGAACACTCACGGCGCACCCGCTCGATCGCGGCAGCCAGTGCCTCGCCACCACCGTGCACGCGGTAGCGGCCGTCGATGAGTTGGCACCGGAAGCCGGGCATGTCACCGTCGGCGTTGATATGCCAGATCTTGGCCAGTTCCTCGTTGTCGATGACCGGACGAGCGATCACCAACTGTCGACACGAGCCCGGGCCCGGGTCGAGCAGGTTGAGCTCGGGGCCGATGCCGCCGGCGAGCGAGGTCACCATCTCTTCGCGGATGGCGTCCAGCGGCGGATTGGTCACCTGCGCAAAAAGTTCGGTGAAGTAGTCAAAGAGCATCCGCGGACGCTGCGACATCACCGCCACGGGCGTGTCCGAGCCCATCGACCCGATCGGCTCGGCGCCCGCGGTGGCCATCGGCGCGATCAGCAGACGCAGTTCCTCCTCGGTGTAACCGAAGATCTGCTGGCGCCGCACGACCGACTCGTGCGGGAACACCGGACGCTCGCGAGCGGGCAGGTCCTTCAGGTGTATCAACCCCGCGTGCAGCCATTCGGCGTACGGGTGCCCAGCGGCGAGTTCGGC
>JBDTFN010000110.1:0-10482 GCA_039937915.1 Jatrophihabitans sp.
GCTGGCCCAAGCCCGAGCGCATCGAAAAGCTGAAGGTAGCTGCCTGATTCAGTAGCGGTGTCTCAGGCGCGGGGTCAGGTGACAGCGTCGGTGGCTCGGGCGAAGCGCGGGTCCTGCCACTCGCCGGAGGCGAGCACGGCCTGCAGAGCGTCCATCGCGTCCCAGACCTGCGTGTAGGTGAGGTACGGCGCGGCGAAGCCCAGACGCAGCAGGTCCGGAGACCGGAAGTCGCCGATGACACCGCGGGCGATGAGCGCCTGGGTCACCTCGAAGGCATGCGCCATGCGAAGCGCGACCTGCGATCCGCGTCGGTGGTGCTCGCGCGGAGTCACCACCTGCACCCCGGGCAGCGCTACGTCGGCGTAGCCGATCACCAGATCGGTGAGCGCGAGCGACTTTGCGCGGACATCGGCAAGATCGACCCCGTCGAACACGTCCAACGCGGCGTCCAACGAGCGCATCGCCAGGATTGCCGGCGTACCGATTCGAGCCTGCTCGATGCCCTGGGCAGGCAGGTAGCTCGGCGAGAGGGCGAACGGATCGGCGTGGCCGTGCCAGCCGGTGAGCGGCAGGTCGGCCGCACTCTGGTGTCGGGCAGCCAGGTAGATCCACGCCGGCGCTCCGGGGCCGCCGTTGAGGTATTTGTACGTGCAGCCGACGGCAGCATCCGCGCCGACGGCGTCCAGAGTGAAGGGCACCGCGCCGGCCGCGTGCGCGAGATCCCACAGCATCATCGCGCCGGCGGCATGCACATCTGCGGTGATGGACGCGGAGTCCCAGAGCTCACCGGTGCGGTAGTCGACCGCACTGAACGCGACGACGGCAGTGTCCGGACCGAGTACCAGGTGCAGGTCCGGCGGGCTGACCCGCAGGATCTGCAGACCGAGCAGCCGGGCGGCGGACTCGGCGATGTACTGGTCGGTCGGGAAGTTACCGCCGTCAGTGATGATGGTGCCGCGTGCCGGCGCGAGTCGTGCGAGGGCGACGACAGCCTGGAACAGCTGGACGCTGGTCGAGTCGCCGCACATGACCTGGCCCGGGGCCGCGCCGACCAGGGTGCCGATGCGGTCGCCCAGCCGTCCCGGCAGGGTCCACCAGCCGTTGGCGTTCCAGGATCGGATCAGATCCTGGCCCCACTGACGCTGCACGGTGTCGGCCACGGCCTCCGGCACGCCGTTGGGCATTGCGCCGAGGGAATTGCCGTCGAGATAGATCACGTCGTCGGGCATGGTGAAGCGGGCCCGGAGAAAGCCCAGCGGATCCGTGGCGTCGACCGCCAGCGCGTCCGCGCGCGAGGCGATGATCGACTCCTCAGGCACCGCGCACCTGCCACAGGTCGGGGAACGCGGGTCGGAACAGCGTCGACCGCAGGTAGTCCGCCCCCGCCGAACCGCCGGTGCCCACCTGGGCCCCGATGATCCGTTCGACCATTTTGACGTGTCGGTACCGCCATTCCTGGATGCCCTCGTCGATGTCGACCAGCGATTCGCAGACCTCGGCGGCGGCGCTGCTCTCATCGTCGTAGACGGCGGACAGGAGCGCGAGGATGTCGGGGTCGCCCGCCGGCCACGGCTCGGCCGGGTCTCTCTCGAGGGCGGCCTCGGGCACGTCGTGTCCGGCGATCGCCAGGCACCGCAGCAGCGAGTCGAACACCGACCGACGCGTGCGTGCCGCGTCGGTGCGCTCGTCGCGGCCCGGGCCGAGGTCGCGTCGACCGAGCACGGCCTCGATCTCGCGGAACTGTTCGGACTGGAACCCACTCGATCCACCGAGTTGTGGTCGGAAGGTGGCGAACTGCTTGGGAGTCATCGTCTCCAGGACGTCGAGTTGGCCGACGATCGTCTTGAGGATTTTGGCGATGCGTCGAGCGCTCTGCAGTGCGGCCCGGGGCTCGCCACTCTCGAGCCGGGCCTGCAGGCGCGCCGCCTCGTGCAGGATCTGTTTGAACCACAGTTCGTACACCTGGTGAATGACGACGAAGAGCATCTCGTCGTGCTGGTCGGTCAGGGGCGACTGACAGTCCAACAGATCGGGCAGACGCAGGTAGGACACGTAGGTGAGCGGCGACGCAGTGTCGGTCATGGGACCATCTTGTCCTGATGAGCGACAGTGATGGGCGAATTCGTGTCCGAATGACTGGACGGGAACGGCGCGAGCAATTGGTGTCGGTGGGACGGACCCTGTTCGCGGAGAAGGGCTTCGACGGCACCTCGATCGAAGAGATCGCCGCGCGTGCCGGGGTGAGCAAGCCGGTTGTCTACGAACACTTCGGCGGCAAGGAAGGCCTGTACGCGGTTGTCGTCGACCGCGAGATGGGCGATTTGCTCGACCGGCTGGCCCGTGCACTGTCCGCCGGTGACGCGCACCAACTGGTCGAGCAGGCGGCCTTGGCCCTACTCACCTACATCGAGGAAGAGACCGACGGTTTTCGCATCCTGGCCCGGGATTCCCCGGTGGCCGCGCCCGGCGGGACGTTCTCTTCGCTACTCAACGACATCGCCAACCAGGTCGAACACATCCTGGGTCGGGAGTTCGACCGGATCGGCATGAACACGAAACTCGCTCCGATGTACGCGCAGATGCTGGTGGGAATGGTCGCCATGACCGGCATGTGGTGGCTCGAGGAACGCAAACCCAAGCGTGAGGAGGTCGCTGCCCATCTGGTGAACCTCGGCTGGAACGGCCTTGCCCATCTCGAGGTGAAACCACGACCGCTACGTCACAATAAATCCGACTGACCACGCGCTGGGGCGACACCGGCGCTGTATGTCCAGATGCGGACGGCGCCTCGGCCTGAGAGCATGGCCGCATGCACGGAAAGGCCGCGTCCGAGGAGGATGCCGAACAGCGCTTGGACGACGCGGGGCGGCATTCGCCCGACGCCGCTCCGGACGCCGGCGACGAGCATGCTCCCGCAGCCGACGCCGACGCGCGTGGTCGACGTCGGGCGGCCCATCGTGCCCTCGACGTCGTCGACGAGCGGCCCGCAGAGCTCAGCGCCGTGGCCATCGACCTGGACGCCGCGCACGCCGAGGCCCGCGCGATCCTCGCCGATGCCTTGGCCCAGGCGTCTCTGGTTACCTCGCGCGCGGAACAGGCGGCTGACGAGATGCTCGCCGATGCCCGCGCCGACGCCGAACGTGATGCCGAGACCGGCCGCGCCACCGCTCGCGCCCTGCGCGAGCAGGCCGAGGCGATCGTCGCCGCTGCCCGTCGGCGCAGCGACGAGGTGGACGCCCGTCTCGCCGAGCGGCAGGAAACGGCCGACGTCGAGTTCGAGGCCGTTCGCGCTGCTCACGAGTCGCATCTCACTGAGCTCCGTCACGATTTTGACGAGCGACGGTCCGTCGAACTCGAGCAGGCCAAGGCGCGGCACGCCGAGATCGTCGCTGCGGCCGAGCAGGAGGCGGTGAGCATCAGGGAGAACGCGAATCGGCACGTCACCGAGGCCCAGCGCGACGCGGACCGAATTCGGTCCGAGGCACAGGCCCGGAGCGCTGCCCTGCTGTCCGAGGGACGCGAGGGCCTGGCCGCCGAGGCAGCGGCGGCGGCCGAGCAGACCGCCTGGACCAAGCAGACGATGGCCGACTTGCTTGAGGCCGCCGAGACCGACGGGGAGAAAATCCGGCAGGCCGCGCGCCGGGACGCCGCCGCCGACACCGAACGCGCGGCGTCCGAGGTCGAGGCACAACGCGAACAGGTGCGCGTCGAGCAGCGAGAGCACGCCCAGCGGCTGGCGGCCGAACGCGCACAGGCGACCGAGCAGATCGCCGGCGAACGCGCGGAGACCGAGTCCGAGGTAGCTGACACGCGTAGGCAGGCCGCGGTAGAGGTTCAGCGCCAATTGACCGACGCCGAACAGCGTGCTCGCATGCTCGCCGAGAGCGCCGATCGACGATTGGCTGAGGCCGAATCAGGCTCGCGGGCCATCCGCGAGCAGTCCGCCGCCGATCTGGAGCGCCACCGGAGCGAGGCCCGTGAGTTGCGTCGCAGCTCGAAGGACGAGGCGGGCAGAACGATCAGTTCAGCACGGGCCGAGGCCGACGAGATGCGGGCCGCGGCCCGTACCCTGCTCGCCGACGCCCGGGCGGAGGTCGCGGTCCTCACTGCGCACCGTGACGAGATCGCGGCGCAGCTCAATGACCTGTCCGGCGTCATCAACGCGCTCGCCGTCGCCGAGCGGGGCAATGGCGTAGGCCGGACGCAGCGGGCGTTCGCCGACGTCCAGGCCGCCGCAGCGGACGCACAGGCCGCTGCCGATGCGCACCCGGGCGCTGATGCGGACGTCGGCACCGCGGCCGCTCCATCGCTGCCGCAGCAGAACCCGCCGGTCGCCGCCGAGTCCGCGACCCGTCGCGCGCGGCCAGGTCCGGCCCGACCCGCTGCCACCAGCTAAACCCCATCCGACTAGTCCGTTCGCCCAGTACCGTCCATCCACCGCAGGCACCACCGCAATGATCAGGGAGCACCCGAAGCTCATGAGCGAGCAGACGACCAACAGCACTTTCCGCACCGTGATGCGCGGCTACGAGCCGTCCGAGGTCGACCGACACCTGGCCGACCTTTCCAACGCGGCTGCGTCCGCCACCGCCCGTGCTGACCAACTCGCCCAGGAGCTGGAGAACGTGCACCGGCAGGCCGACGAACGCACGCCGGACAAGCCGAAGCCACCGAGCGAGCCCACCTTCCACGATTTCGGCAAGCGGGTCGGACGCATCTTGGCCATGGCCGAGGAAGAGGCCGAGGAGATGCGCACCGCAGCGGTGAAAGAGGTGCAGCACAAGCTCGGCGAATGCGAGTCCCGGACGACGTCCGCTCGCGCCGACGCCGACCAGTACTCCCAGGAGACGCGAACGAACGCCGACCAGGAGGCTGCGCGGATCGTCGAGGAGGCCAAACGCAGCGCCGACCAGATGATCGACGACGCCGAGCGGCGGGCGATGGCTCGCCGCGGCGAGGCCGAGGCGATCTACGAGGAGCAGCGCGCCCGGTCGGCCAAGGCGGCCGCCGACTTCGAAAAGACCCTCGCCGAGCGTCGGGACAAGTCGGAGCAGATCTTCCAGGACCGCACCGACGAGATGGAGCACGAGCTCACCGAGGCCCGCGATCTCGTGGCCCGGACCCGCTCGGACTCTGACCAGCTCGCGGCCGAGGCCAAGCGGCGTTCGGCCCAGATCACCGCCGAGTCCGAACAGCGGGCCGAGCAGATCGTGGCCGAGGCATCAGCCCGAGCCGACCGGATCCGCGACGAGTCCGACCGTGAGCTCGCGGCCGCGATCCAACGCCGCAACGCCATCAACGCCCAGCTCACCAACGTTCGGCAGATGCTGGCGACACTGTCGGGCACCAACCCGGCCGCGATCCCCGGGGTCGACGAGCAGGCCTGACCCTCAGCCGAGGTCGTCAGCGAGCTCGAGCCAGGCCTCTTCGGCCGCCTCACGTTCGCTGACGACCTCGCGCAGCTGCGCGTCGAGTCCGGCGGTGCTCGCGTAGTCCGTTGCGCTCTCGGCGAGCTTGGCGTGCAGCGTGGCTTCCTTGCGCACGAGGGTCTGGACCCGCCGCTCGAGCCGGGTGAGTTCCTTTCGGGCGGCTCGCGTGTCCCCGCGGTTCTCGCGGCGGTCGTCGGGAGCCGCGCGGCCATTCGCAGCGCGACGGGCGAGGTACTCCTCCACCCCACCGGGGAGTGCGGCGATGGACCCGTCTCCCAGCAGCGCGACGGTCGTGTCGCACACCCGCTCGAGCAGATAGCGGTCGTGGCTGACGATCACGATCGTCCCGGCCCAGCGATCGAGCAGATCCTCGAGGGCGGCCAGAGTGTCGGTGTCCAGATCGTTGGTCGGCTCGTCGAGCAGGAGCAGGTTCGGCTGCATCAGGAGCAGACGTAGCAGTTGCAACCGACGGCGCTCGCCGCCGGAGAGGTTCGCGACCGGCGTCCACTGACGTTCGTTGGGGAAGCCGAAACTCTCCGCGAGTTGACCCGCCGACAACTCCACCCCGCCCAGCTCGGCAGTCGTCCTGACCTCGCTCACCGCCTCAATGACCCGCAGTTTGTCGGGTAGTTCGCGGATCTCCTGCGTCAGGTGGCCGACGTGAACGGTCTGCCCGATCGTGACCTCGCCGGAGTCAGGAGACAGTTCCCCGGCGAGCATGCGCAGCAGGTGGGTCTTGCCCGAGCCGTTGACCCCGATAATTCCGACGCGATCGCCCGGACCGACATGCCAGGTGACGTGATCGAACAACGTGCGCTCGCCGCCGACAGTCAGGGTGACGTCTTTGATGTCGACGACCTGGCGCCCGAGCCTTCGCTGGGCGAGTGCCCGCAGTTCGACGCCACTTCGCGGTTCGGGCACGTCGGCGATCAGGGTCTCGGCCGCCTCGATCCGGAATTTCGGTTTCGACGTCCGCGCCGGGGCGCCGCGTCGCAACCACGCCAGTTCCTTGCGCAGCAGGTTCTGCCGGCGTGTCTCCGAGGCATCGGCCTGGCGAGCCCGTTCGGCCCGCGCCAGGACGTACGCGGCGTACCCGCCGTCGAATTGGCGCACGACACCGTCGCCCAGCTCCCAGGTCCGATCGACGACAGCGTCGAGGAACCAGCGGTCGTGGGTGACCACGAGCAGTGCGCCGCGCCGGGCCCCCAGGTAGGTGGCCAGCCAGGTGATGCCCTCGACGTCGAGGTGGTTCGTGGGCTCGTCGAGGACGAGCAGGTCCGCCTGCTGAACAAGCGCGGCCGCCAGCGCGACGCGTCGGCGCTCCCCGCCGGACAACCGGGCCACGTCGGCGTCCAGGCCGACCGCGGCCAGGCCAAGGCCGGTGAGCACCTCGCGGACCGCCGCGTCACCGGCCCATTCGTGTTCGGCGCCGTCCCCGACGACGAGGGAACGGACCGAGGTGCCGGCGGGCAGGTCGCCGCGCTGGTCGACCCGGGCGATACTGACGTCGCGAGTTCGCGTCACCCGGCCCGTGTCGGGTTGTTCGGCACCGACGATGAGCTTGAGCAGCGTCGACTTCCCGCCGCCGTTGCGACCCACGATCCCGATGCGCTCGCCGTCAGCGACGCCGAGGGAGACGCCGTCGAGCACGACGGTGGTCCCGTAGGCCTTACTGACGTCCTCGAGATTGACCAGATTTGCCATCAGCGGCGCTCCGGTTCGCTCGAGCAGGTACCCGGCGCTGGACCGCGAGCCACCCGAGTCATGCGGCAGACCCCGGCCTTCATGAGTTCGGCGGCCAGGGCGGTGGCGGCGTCGGCGTCGCGGCACAGGAACGCGCAGGTCGGCCCGGATCCGGACACGATGGCTGCGAGTGCGCCGCGACCGACGGCCAAGGTGTCGGCGAGCGCGGGGACGAGCGAGATCGCGGCCACCTGTAGATCGTTGTGCAGTCCGGCCGCGATCTGATCCAGATCGCCGGAGCCCAGAGCGGCGATCAACGCGTCCGGCCCGCTCGCCGGCCCGGGTGCCGAACCGGCCGCGCGCAGGCGATCGAGTTCGCGATAGGCATCCCCGGCGGAGATGCCGACGTCGGCTAGCGCGAGGACCCAATGCAGGTCCCCGATGGTCGGGATCGCGCTCAGGCGTTCACCACGTCCGGTCCCCAGTGCGGTTCCGCCGAGCAGGGGGAACGTGACGTCGCTGCCCAGGCGCGCAGCCAGGGGCATCAGGTCGGTCACGCTGAGATTGAGTCCCCAGAGCCGGGCACACGCGACGAGCGCCGCGGCGGCATCGGCCGAGCCGCCGGCCATCCCGCCCGCGACCGGGATCGCCTTGTGCAGTTCGAGCCGCACATCGGCCGGGACGCCGACGGTCGTGGCCAGTAGTTCCGCGGCCTGCCAGGCCAGGTTGCGCTCATCGGCCGGCAGCAGATCCGCGCCCTCGCCGCTGACGGTGAGACTGAGTCCGTCGGCAGGCGTGGCCACGATGTCGTCCACGAGATCGACGGCGTGAAAGACCGTGTGGAGTTCGTGGAATCCGTCGCGGCGCAGCGAACCGACGCCCAGATGGAGGTTGATCTTCGCCGGGACCCGCACCCGCACGGCGTCGGTATTCGGTCGGGTCACCACAGCAGCGTAGTGAGGCACGTCGGGTCCGGGACCGGTGGTCGGCGGCCCGCACCACAGCCGGTAAGCTTTTGTGGTTGCCCCGGCGAGGGACCGCCCCAGGCGGGATCCGTGATCGACGCGGTGTCGCTCGTCGACGCGCGTCCCGCGTCCGAGGCACCGAGACAACGTAGAAGACCGATCGTCGATGAGGAGTACCGCTGTGTCCGAGGTTCGTTTGTCCGCCGAAACCCGCACCGAGTTCGGCAAGGGCGGCGCACGACGAACCCGCCGCGACGGCAAGGTGCCGGCCGTCATCTACGGTCACGGCGCAGAACCGCGCCACGTGTCGCTGATCGCCCGCGAGTTCGCCACCGCGATCCGCGACGGCGGCATCAACGTTCTGCTGACCCTCGACATCGAGGGCGGCGAGCAGTTGGCCATCCCGAAGTCGATCCAGCGTCACCCGATCAAGAACTACTTCGAGCACGTGGACCTACTGGCCGTCCGCCGCGGCGAGAAGGTCACCGTCGACGTCCGGCTCAACATCACCGGCGAGATCGTTCCGGGCGGCCTGCTCAACCAGGAGAACACGTCGATCAGCGTGGAGGCCGAGGCAACGCACATCCCGACCGAGTTCGAGATCAGCATCGAGGGCCTGCCGATCGGCGGCCAGATCACCGCCGGCGACATCACCCTGCCGACCGGTTCGTCGCTCATCACCGATGCCGACATCCTCATCCTGGCCATCTCCGAGGCCCCGACCGCCGAGGACCTCGACGCCGAGGTGGCCGAGGCCGTGGACGCGCTCGGCATCGTCGAGGACGCTCCGGACTCCGAGACCGACGGCGATGCGGTCGACGGCGCCTCCGGCGAGGGCGACGCCAAAGCCAAGTCCGAGTAATTCCCAGTACCTTCCGCTGCCGTGGCCGACGACCGTTACCTCGTCGTCGGCCTCGGCAACCCGGGACCGAAGTACGAGACCACGCGGCACAACGCCGGTTTTCTCGTACTCGATCTGCTCGCCGAGCGCATCGGCGGGAGGTTCAAGACTCACAAGGCATCCGGCGGGCGCACCGATGCCCTCGAGGGTCGACTGGCCGGTGTTCCGGTGGTCCTGGCCAAGCCGCGGTCCTACATGAATGAGTCAGGCGGACCGGTCAACCAGATCGCTCGTTTCTACAAGATCCCCGTAGAGCGGATCGTGGTGGTCCACGACGAGTTGGACGTCACGTTCGGGACGCTGCGGATCAAGATCGGCGGGGGCGACGGCGGCCACAACGGTCTGCGATCCACCACCACGGCGCTCGGCAGCAAGGAGTACGCGCGGGTCCGCTTCGGGATCGGCCGGCCACCCGGACGCCAGGACCCGGCCGACTACGTCTTGCGCGACTTCGCCGCCGCCGAGCGCAAGGACCTCGGGTTCGAGATCGACCGCGCCGCCGACGCTGTCCAGGCCGTACTCAGCGAGGGCGTCGAATCAGCCCAGAACCGATTTCACTGACCCGCTGGCCACGGTGACCGCGTTCAGTGGTCCGATCTGACCTGAGTGGTCCAGAATTTTGGACCACTCAGCGCGATTTCGGACCACTCGCCAGGTCGACACGACAGATCAGCTGAACAGTCCGATCTTGGCGTACTGAACCTCGTGGGCGAGGAGCCATTTCTTGGCCGGCAGGCCACCGCCGTATCCGGTGAGCGAGCCGTTCGCGCCGATGACGCGGTGGCAGGGGACGATGATCGAGATCGGGTTCTGTCCGTTGGCCAGGCCGACGGCCCGCGCAGCCCCGGCCGAACCGATCGTGCCCGCGATCTCGCCGTAACTGCTGGTCCGCCCGTACGGAATGGCGACCAGCGCATCCCACACCCGGCGCTGGAACGCTGAAGCGCTCGCGTGCAGTGGTAGGTCGAAGGTCGTCCGGGTGCCCGCGAAGTACTCACCCAACTGCTCGCGAAGGTCGTCGAACGCCTCGTCGTCGTGATCCCAGTCCGTCGTCGCGACCTCGCTGTGCCGGCCGGTCGGCAGGTACAACGCGGTGATCCCCAGGTCGTCTCGGGCGACGAGGAGGTCGCCCAACGGCGAGTCGATTCGGGTGTGACGGATCATGGCGAGACGCTCCAGAGGTCGGCGTACAGATGGGACCACAGGTGATAAGTGGCGTACGAGCGCCACGGCGCCCAGGACGGACGGCCGTCGCCCAGGTCGAGGCCGAGATCGTCGGCTGCGCGCTTGACCACGAGATCGCTGGCGAGCAGGACGTCGGGGTCGCCAAGGGTGCGCATCCGCAGGTAGTCCGCAGTCCACGGACCGATGCCCGGCAGCGCGAGAAGGGTAGGGCGAATTTCGGCGGGGTCGGTCGCGGGACCGAGGTCGAGCGCACCGCCGGCGAAGGCCGCGGCCAGGGCCACCACCGACCGCCCCCTGGCCCGTGGCATCGGCAGCGTCG
>JBDTFN010000111.1:0-22439 GCA_039937915.1 Jatrophihabitans sp.
CAGACAATGCTCGCAACACCGGGAAGTGCCTGTGCGGGCACACCGTGCACACCCACCGCAACAGCGGCGGAGGCAACTGCACCGCGTTCACCGACGTGGCGGGCGGCAACATGCCTTGCCCGTGCAAGTTCTTCGTCGCGGCGCCGCCGGAGCCTGCCGGACCGGCCGGCGAACTTACGATCTGACCCGACCGGCTACGTGCGTGGTCACACCCGCCGGACGGGACAACTGGACAGGTCGGGCAGGTCGGCGTAGAGGGGCAGGCGTGCGCCGGCGGCCTGCCGGGCTTCGCGGCTGCCGAACAACCGCGCGGGGTCCATGTAGTCCTCGGTGGCGAAGAACTCGCTGACGACCGCGCGCACGGGCGGTGAGCCGTCGGTCAGGGTGCGCGCGACGGCGTCGCGTACGTAGCCCTGTCGTCGGGGGTGCAATTCGATGGTGGTCGGGGTGTGCACGACGTGCCAGTTATGGAAGAACTCGGCCTCGGTGAGCCGCTCCGGCTTCGGGAACCACGACAGATGCGTCAGCAGGTCCGGCGCGTCCGAGACAGGTTGGGGTACGGACTCGGTGACCAGGTAGGCGTCGCCGGGCACCTGGGCCACGAGGTCGGGCCAGACGTCGACGCTGTCCACCCACACCTGTACGAGACCGGCGAGGTCGGTGCCGAGTCCCATCAGCAAGGGTGCACTCGGCAGGTCCGCGGCCCGCGAGAGCGTCGTGGACCGCAGGCCGGCGAGTTCCAGCGCGGCGGCGCCCGCAAAGTCATCAGCGGACCACACCAGTAGATCGATCTTTTCCACGACATGCTCCTTCGTGCCCTCGGTCGCAGGCCGACGCTAGTGCAGACGACGCGGCAGCGCCGCTGCCGGAGCCACCCACCGGAACGCGTCGTTCGACGCCTCGTCTCAGCGAAGGAGCAAGCCGCGCAGCAGATGCATCGCGACGGTGACGGTGCGGGCGCGGACGTCGGTCCGGCCACCGGGGAGGTTCACCGTGCGTGCCACGGTCCGGTCCGGGCCGGTGACACACAGATGGACGAGCCCGACCGGCTTGAGCGCCGTGCCGCCCCCGGGCCCGGCGACGCCGGTGATCCCGACCCCGATGTCTGCCACCAGCCGGTCCCGTGCGCCGGCGGCCAGCGCGGCCGCAACCTCGGCGCTGACCGCCCCCACCGTCGCGATCAATTCGGTCGGCACGCCGGCCAACTCGTGTTTCGCAGCGTCGGAGTAGACGATGAGCCCGCCCCGGACGTAGTCAGATGAGCCGGCGAGATCGGTGAGTCGGCCGGCCAGCAGACCTGCCGTGCACGACTCGGCGGTGGCGATGGTGCGGTTCTGGACTCGTAGGGCGTCGGCCACGACCTGGTCCACCGTCCGGCCGTCGCGGGAGAACACGGTGTCGGCGAAGGTGTCGGCCACGAGGTCGTCGAACTCGTCATAGGTGCTGCGGGCGGCCGGACCGAACCGGGTCACGATCTCCAGTTCGCCACCGCGCAGACAGGTGGTGATCTCCAGATCCGCGAGCCGCTGGTCGTGCGTACGCAGTAGCGCAGCGAGCTCGGACTCCGGCGTACCCCAGAGCCGGATCGTCCGCTGGAACAACTCCTCGCGCGCCCCGAGAGCCGCTGAGACGACCGGGTCGGCCAGCGCGGCCGGCCACATCGGCTGCAGTTCTGCAGGCGGGCCGGGCAGCACGATCACCGGCGGTCCGGTGCGGCCGTCGGCGACCGGGACGACGAGCCCGGGAGCGGTGCCGACTGGAGCCAGCACGTTCGCGCCGAGCGGCACCAACGCCTGCTTGCGCACGGCGGCCGCGGTGGCCTGCGGATCGAGTCGCCAGCCGCGCCCCGCGCTGAGCCGCTCGATGATCGTCGCGATCCTCGCCTCGAGGTCGAGGTCCAGTTCCGGGGGTCGGCCCTGGAACTCGGCGACGATCTGCGCGGTGAGGTCGTCGGCGGTCGGCCCCAGGCCGCCGGAGGTGATGATGACGTCGACCCCTGACCCGGCTAGGAAGGTCAGGCAGTCGCGCAGGTCCGATGCCCGGTCACCGACCACGATCACTTCGCTGACGTCCACGCCGGAGACACGCAACTGTTCGGCCAACCATGGTCCGTTGCGATCGGCGACGCGCCCGGTGAGGACCTCGGTGCCGGTGACGATGATTCCTGCGCGAGTACTCACACGGTGATTCTAGAAGAATCCCAGGCCTGTAATTCTTTACGGAAAATTTACGGCTGGTTAGTCTGCGACGAAGGTGCACGAGCACCACATATCAGGACGAGAGTGATCCCCATGCGCCCCACCGTCACCAGAGCACCCGGCCGTCACATCCGGCGGGTCCTGGCGGCCGTCCTCTCGGTGGGCCTGCTGGTCGGTCTGAGCGGCGTCGTGTCGGGCGCGCCGGCCGTGGCAGCGAGCCCGCAGAGCCATGACCCGCAAGGGTGGGTCTGGTGGGTCAAGCCCGTCGGCAACGGCATCCAGATGAAGGGGTGGGCCTTCGATCCGGACAGCCCCGGCACCAACGCGACCGTGGTCGGCATGATCGACGGCAAGACGGTCGCGGCCAGCGTGCAGACCAACCAGGCCGACGCCAGCACAACCGCCAAGTACCACGCCGGTGCGACCCCGGTCTTCGTGCTGACCGTCCCCGTCCCGGCCGGTAATCACACCGTCTGTGCGGTCATCAAGAACAGTGGTGCTGCCGGCCTTGACCTGGTGCGAAGCTGCACCCCCACACCCTGGGGTACGAGGCTGTCGCCGGCTCAGGTCGCGACGCACAGCCCGACGGGAATGATCACCAGCTCATGGGCGAATGCCACGTCGCTGCACTTCCGGGGTTGGGCCGACGACCCCGATGACCTCGCCCGTCCACTCCTCGTGGTGCTGTACGTCGATGGTTCTCCGGTCATCACGGTTCCCACATTGCAATTCGCCCCGCCGCGTCCGGCGGGTTCCGGCGCGATGTCCCGCTTCGACATCCTGGTGCCGTCCTCGGTCGCCACGCACATCGGCTGCATCTGGGTCGTCAATGTTGGCCTGGGTACGAATAAGCAGCTGGGCTGCCGTGCGCTGGACAACCGCAGCCCACTCAACGCAACTCCGCCGCTCACCAGCGCACCGGCGCTGAACGCCAAGGTGCTCGCTCTGGCCATCAAGCAGATCGGCAAACCGTACGTCTACGGCGCGGCCGGTCCGGCCTCGTTCGACTGCTCCGGTCTGGTCATGTGGACCTATGGCAGCTACGGCTACCAGACGCCGCGCGTGTCGCAGGACCAACGGAAGGTCGCGCGGCTGATCCCGGCATTCCACGCGCAACCCGGTGACCTGGTCTTCTACAACGATGCGGTCGGGGACGTGTATCACGTGGGCATCTACCAGAAGCCCGGTGCGAGCGTGGCCGCCATCGAGCCCGGTCGTGGCGTGGACTACCAACAATTGTGGGATTCCACGCTGACCTACGGTTCGTTCACCCACACCTGATCCGAGCCGCTCGTCACTCTGCTAACGTCAAAAGGGTAATGAACATCGTTATCATTAGACGGGCCTGGGCGTGTCGATCCGAACAGCGGTGAGCGCCGGAGTGGTGCTCCTGCTCGGCGCGGGATCACTCGCCGGGTGTGCGTCGATCCCGAACCCAGCGCGCGACGGGGAGTTGCGGGTCGTCGCCTCAACGAATGTGTACGGCGACATCGCCGAACAGATCGGCGGTGGGCGCGTGCACGTGCAGTCGATCATCGATGACTCGGCCCAGGACCCACACTCCTACGAGGCCGACGGCCGCACCCAGTTGGCGTTGGCCAGGGCCGACGTGGTGATCGAGAACGGCGGCGGCTACGACGATTTCATGGGCTCCCTGCTCGCGGCGTCGGGCAACCACCCGACCATCCTGAACGCAGTGGAGATCTCTGGCCGCACCGCGTCGAACGGCAAGCTGAACGAACACGTGTGGTACGACCTGGTCGCGATGCGCAGGCTTGCGCTACGGATAGCGGGCGCGCTCGGTGCGGTCGAACCGTCGGCGCGCAAGGACTTTGCCGCGAACGCAGTCCGCTTCGTCGCCGGACTGACCCGACTCGGCACCACCGCGGCTGCCATCGCGGCTGGACACCCAGGCACGCCGGTCGCCATTACCGAACCAGTGCCGCTGTATCTGCTGGCGTCCTGTGGGTTCGTCAACCGCACACCGGCGGCGTTCAGTGAGGCGGTCGAGGAGGGCGTGGACGTTTCGGTCGCGGTGCTGAACCAGACCCTGAACCTGTTCCGGCGGCGGGCCGTGGCGTTGTTGGTCTACAACGAGCAGACCTCCGGCGGTGCCACCGACCAGGTGCTGGCGGCTGCGCGAGCCAACCGGATCCCGATCGTCGCCGTCAGTGAGACGCTGCCCGCCGGAGTGCACTACCTCGGCTGGGTCGCGCGGACCTTGCAGGAGGTGCGAGATGCCGTCGCCTGATCCGGTTCCGGCCGCGCCGCCGGCGTCCACAGCCGTCCCGGTCCTGCGGCTACGGGACGCTTCACTCGGATACGGCGCGCGCACGCTGTGGTCGAACCTGGACCTGGACGTCGCGCCCGGCGAGTTCCTCGCCGTGCTCGGCGGGAACGGGTCGGGCAAAACCAGCCTGCTGCGAGCAATTCTCGGTCTGGAACCGTTGACGACAGGGGAGGCGCTCGTCGCCGGCGCGCCGGTACGTCGCGGCAGCAAGGACATCGGTTATGTCCAGCAGCAGCGGCGCATCGATCCGCTGACGCCGCTGCGTGGTCGCGACGTCGTACGGCAGGGGCTGGACGGGCACCGCTGGGGCATCGGGCGACCGCGGGCCGCGACTATGCGACAGGTCGACGCCGCGCTGGACGAGGTCGGGGCGCGCCAGTTCGCCGACATGCCGGTGGGGCTGCTCTCCGGCGGTGAGCAGCAACGTCTGCGCGTCGCCCAGGCCCTCGTCGACGACCCGTCCTTGCTGCTGTGCGACGAGCCGCTGCTGAGCCTGGACCAGCGCAGTCAGCGCACGATCACCGATCTGGTGGACCGTCGCCGCCGTGATCACGGCACCGCGGTCCTGTTCGTCACCCACGAGATCAATCCGGTGCTGCCCTACGTAGACCGCGTGCTTTACCTCGCCGGCGGACGGTTCCGGATCGGCACTGTGGAGGAGGTACTGACCTCCGAGACGCTCAGCGACCTGTACGGCACGCAGGTCGAGGTGATCCGTGCACGGGGCCAGATCCTCGTGGCCGGACTGTTGGAGACCCCGCACGACCACCATCTGCACGAGACGGGTGGCGGACATGCTCACGGCTGAGTCGCATCTGGGGCCCGATGTGTGGAGCCGCATCTTCAACTTCGAGGACTACGGCCAGTTGCTGACCCTGTTTCACAACTCGATCCTGGCCGGCGCCGTACTCGGCGTCGTCGGCGGATTGATCAGCATCTTCGTGATCATGCGGGATCTGCCGTTCGCGGTGCACGGCATCAGCGAACTCTCTTTCGCCGGTGCGTCGGGCGCCCTGCTGATCGGGACGAGCGTCGTGGTCGGGTCCATCACCGGCTCGATCCTCGCCGCGCTGGTCATCGGGGTGCTGGGCAGCCGGTCCCGGGACCGCAACTCGATCATCGGCGTGCTGATGCCGTTCGGTCTCGGTCTGGGCGTGCTGTTCCTCGCGCTCTACCAGGGCCGCGCAGCGAACAAGTTCGGCCTGCTCACCGGCCAGATCGTGGCGGTCGACTCGCCACACCTCACCTTTTTGATCGTGACCTCGGTGTTCGTCCTGGCCGGGCTACTGCTCATCTGGCGCCCGCTTGCCTTCGCCAGCACCGACCCGGACCTCGCGGCAGCACGCGGAGTGCCGGTGCGACTGCTGTCACCCGTATTCATGCTGCTGCTCGGGCTGACCGTCGCCATGGCCGTGCAGGTCGTCGGAGCGCTGCTCGTGCTGAGCATCGTGGTGACTCCAGGCGCGGCCGCCGTGCGGGTGACCGCGTCGCCGCGGTTGGCGCCGCTGCTCAGCGTCGGGTTCGCGGTCGTCTCGCTCGTCGGCGGCATCTTGCTCGCGGTCGGGAGCAGCGTCCCGATCAGCCCGTACGTCACCACGATCGCGTTCGCGATCTACCTGGTGTGCCGGGTGATCGGCCGCGTGCGGGCGCGCCATGGCTGGGCCGGCCGACGATCTATCGCCGCATCGGCCTGACGACCGTGACGTGGGTTGTCAGGAGGCGCGACGTTCCCGTGCGCGTTCGGCCAGCGCCTCGAGCACGGCGGCGTCATAGTCCATGGGCTCGAGGTCGACGACCGCGCTGATCGTGTCTTCGCGGACGATGACCTCGTTCTTCATCGACTGCAACAGGGTGAGGATCGTCCGGCTGTCGACGCCGACGACGAACGGCAGCACCTGCGCCGCGAGGTAGGTCGCCAACCTTTTGGCCGGCAGCGGCACCGGGACGATAATCGCCGGACGACCCTCGATCGCGCTCACCCGGCTCATCACGTCGACGTAGCGCAGGACCTCGGAGCCGCCGATCTCGTACATATGTGACTCGTCGTCGTCGATCGTGAGGACGCCGACGAGATAGCGGATGACGTCGGACAGGGCGATCGGCTGGCTGCGGGTCAGGGCCCACCGCGGGACCACCAGAGCGGGTACCCGCTCGACCATATTGCGGATGATCTCCCAGGACGCGCCGCCGTGTCCGATGACGATGCCCGCGCGCAGGGTCGTCACCGGGACGCCGCCGTCGGCGAGCAGACCCTCGACCTCCTGACGGCTGCGCAGGTGCGCGGACAGGTCGTCGTCCTCGGCTCCGAGCCCACCGAGGTACACGATGCGCTCGACGCCGGCCTGTTTGGCCGCGTCGCCGAACTTCTGCGCACCGAGGGCGTCGCGTTCGGCGAAGTCGCGGTGATCCAGGGAGTGAACGAGGTAGTAGGCCACGGCGCAGTCGCGCATCGCGTCATAAAGCGCGTTGACGTCGTCGACATCGGCGCGGACGGGCACGCCCTCGCCGCTGTAGGTCGAGGGATCGCGGGTCATGGCCCGGACGTCGTGACCGGCTTCCAGGAGCGCCGGGACGAGCCGGCGCCCGACGAATCCGGAGGCCCCGGCGACGAGGATCGTTGTCATGGCCGGGACGTACCCGATGCGGTGCGACTGATCACCGGACGTGTGCGATTCGACTGTCCGGGTGCTGGGTATCGCATGCTCGTCCGTCCTACCGAACTCCGCGCACCACCCACTGCTCGAGAAGGAGCCCCTGATGGCCGACATCATCGAATGCATCTACGCCGACCACGACTGGTTGCGTCGCCAGTTCTTCCTGCTCGACGACGCGCGAACACCCGAGGAGCTCGGCGCCGTCTGGGACCAGCTCTCGGTGCGACTGGACACCCACGCGGAGGCGGAGGAGGTCGTCTTCTACCCGGCCTTGCTCAAGGAGGGTGACTCCGGCGACCCGGTCGACGAGACCGAGGACGCGATCACCGATCACAACGAGATCCGCGAGGCCGTACGCGAGGCCGGTCGCCACGAGGTGGGCAGCGATAAGTGGTTCGAGGCCGTCGGGAAGGCCCGGACCGAGAACGGCGAGCACCTTGATGAGGAGGAGCGCGAGGCGCTGCCGGACTTCATCAAGAGCGCGTCACTGGAGCGTCGCCACGAACTCGGGATGCGGTGGGTGCAGTTCTACGCCCGGCACCCCGCTGGCAGGGGCGTGGACACGGCCAGCAAAGACGCCGAGGACTACATCGAGCAGAACTCCTGAGCAGACCTCACGAGGCCACGGCGGTGGACCCGGCGACAAGCGGCGCCGGGTCCGGACCCTCGGCTCCGGTTGCCAGTCCCAGATCATCGGCGGTGGAAACGAGACCGTCGATGGTCAGCGGGGACGCGCGCAGCTCGTCCTCGGGCGCGACGGGCTCGGGTTCGCGGCGTTGCTGGATGTAGATCGCGCCGATGAGGATGCCTCCGAAGATCAGGGCGCTCAGGACCATCAGCCAGACCGAGAGCACGAAGACGGCTCCGACGAGCCCGTACGCGTGAACCTGCCAGGAGATCTGCGGGTGCATGATCAGCCGGGAGATGTGCACCATCGCGGTGGTGAGCACGCTGACGGCCAGGGCGCCGGGCAGTACTGCCTTCCACTCCACCCGCCCACGCAGCAACCAGTGCTGGGTCCACCAGTAGAAGAGCAGGGTGACGAAGGTCTGCATAAGGGCGGCGGCCCACGGGCCGATACCGATCACGTGGTGGTTCAGCCAGTGTCCGATGCGGCCGGCGACCAGGATGAAGATCGAGAAGGCGAGCAGAGCCGGTGCCCACGCCAGCTGCCTGACGTAGGCGCGCGGCCCGCTGATGCGGGGGAGGGTCCAGATCAGTTCGAAACCGCGCTGCTGGACCGCGGCGACGCTCGTGGTGAGGACGATCGCGGTGATGAGCCCGAAGACCAGGGCCGGGGTGCCGATCGACGTGGACGTGCGGCCGAAGAGCCGGGTGATGTCCGCAGCGGAGTCATCGTGCAGGGCGAAGAAGCGGGAGATCACGTAGCTGATGTTGTTGCCGGTCGTGCGCTGAAGGACGGCCGACAATGCGACGATCAGCGGCGCCGTGCACAGCACTTGCTGGGCGCACAGAGCCAGCGCGTGGGTGTCGAGATCCAGTTCGCGGATCCGAGAGAGGCTGCGACCGCCGAGACTGCGCGCCCACCACGCGCGGCTGGCCTCGACCAGCCGTCGGGGGTGCTGTCTCACCGGTGCATTGTGCCCACAATTCCGGCTCGCTGACCGCCTGTCGGGCACGGTTACCCCCGGGGCGGCTCACCGAGCCGGATGGCCGCCAACTGCGCGCCATGGGCCACCACCCGACCGTGCGAATCCCACACCCAGCAGGTTTCGTCCACCCGCTGCGCGGCCACGAGGTTGGCCCGCTGGAGCACACGCAGGGGCCCGGGAGCGGGCAGCGCGCGGACGTACACGGTCAGCGCCAGCGTCGGGACCCAGCCGGTCAGCTCGATCTCGAACGTCGCCGGTGGGAAGGCGTCGACGGCGTAGAGCAGCGCTGCCGGGTCGATCGGCTCGGTGCCGGGGATGTCCAGCCAGCCCCACAGCTCACCGCTGCCCGAGGGGCGTCCGACGGCGAACCCGGTGCTGGCCGGGTCCAGGCGTAGATCCACCTGGTCCATGATCGGTACCGGCGTACCGGCCGGATTGACCCCCGGAACCCGTCGCGCGTCTTCGAAGCAGGTGTCGGGGGTGCTCGGGACACCGCCGGACCAGTGCGGTTCCTCAGCCGTGCCGAGGGTTCCGGTCGTCAGCAGAGCCTCGACACACCCGGCGTCGTGCTGGATCATCCGTGCTCGGAGCTGGCTCGCCGAACGCCCGGCGCGCAATACCTCGACCTCGATGGTGACCGGGCCGGGTTCCGGCGGCGAGAGGAACTGGGCACTTGCCGCGACGACGTGCTCGTGCGGCCCGGTCCGCTCGGCAGCGCGACCGAGCAGGGCCAGCAGATAACCGCCGTTGGGCCTCCCGGCGATCGTCCACCCGGGATCGATGTTGGCGTCGAAATGGCCGGGAGCGGACTCGGTCACGCTGCTGACGGCCGAGAAGGGTCGAGGGGTTTCAGATACCACGCCTTGATCCAACACTACCGGTTGTGCGCAACCGTACGGTCAGCCAAGACGGAGCAAGGACTCCAGATCGAGCAGTTCCTGTTTGAGCGCCTGGTGGTCGAACTCGCCGAGCATGTCGGTGATCTGCTTCGGCACGGTCTTGGCTCGATGACGTAGCGCGGCGCCCTCATCGGTGAGATGAATCTCGATCGAGCGCTCATCCGCCGGGCTCCTGACCCGATCCACCAGGCCGTTCTTCTGCATACGGCTCAGCAGTGGCGACAGGGTCCCGGAATCGAGCCGTAGCCGCTCCCCGAGCGCGTTGACCGTGCCTGGCCCGTCCTGCCAGAGAATCAGCATGACGAGGTACTGCGGATAGGTGAGGCCGATCTGGTCGAGCAGCGGGCGGTAGCGCGCCGTCATCGCCCGCGACGCGGCGTAAAGGGCAAAGCAGAGTTGGTCGTCGAGGGCGAGGGTGCCTTCGGGGCGGTCCATCGGACCACCGTAGCGGCGAAGTGATCGAATTGGACCATCGGGAATTTTGCGCTCCGTTCGGGTAGTTCGAAGACACAGAGACGACACAGCTGAGGAGCGCGCACAACCATGGCCCAGACCGAGCCCGTCAATCACTCGTCAGGAACATTCGACATCGCAGGACGCACGGTGCACCGGTTGGGCTTCGGCGCGATGCGACTGACCGGCTCCGGAATCTGGGGAGAGCCGGCGGACCGCGGTGAGGCCGTGCGGGTGGTGCGCCGCGCGGTCGAACTCGGGGTCGACTTCATCGACACCGCGGACTCCTACGGACCGCACGTCAGCGAGGAGATCATCCGCGAGGCGCTTTACCCCTACCCCGAGCAGGTGCTGGTGGCGACCAAGGCCGGCCTCACCAGGCACGGACCGGACATCTGGGCGCCGCTCGGACGACCGGAGTACCTGCGCCAGCAGTGCGAGATGAGCCTGCGGCGCCTCGGCGTCGACACGATTGACCTGTTCCAACTGCACCGCATCGACCCCAAGGTGCCGGCCGAGGATCAGTTCGGTGAGCTGGCCAAGCTCAAGGACGAGGGCAAGATCGCGGCCGTGGGGCTCTCCGAGGTCAGCACGGAGGAGATCGACGCGGCTCGCAAGATCGTCGAGATCGCCACCGTCCAGAACCTGTACAACCTGTCGAACCGCAAATCCGAGGACGTCGTCGACTACTGCAGCCGCGAGAGCATCGGGTTCATCCCGTGGTTCCCCATCGACGCGGGGAAGCTGGCGCAGCCCGGAGGACCGGTCGATCGGATCGCCGAGGACACCGGTGCCACGTTCGCGCAGGTGGCGCTCGCCTGGTTGCTCGCACGGGCGCAGATCATCCTGCCGATCCCCGGGACGTCGTCGGTGAAGCACCTCGAACAGAACGTCGAGGCAGCGGGTTTGCGGCTGACCCGTGAGCAAGTCGCCGAACTCACCGGAGCCGACGGCTCCGAGACGGAGTGACGACGGCAGTTCGGGCGCGCACCGGCACCACCTGGCGGGGCGTGACGCTGATCGGTGTCGCGTTTGCCATCACCATGCTGGGGACGACCCTGCCGACGCCGCTGTACCCGATCTACGCCGAGCAGTTCGCCTTCGGCGAGCTCATGACGACGGTCGTGTTCGCGACCTACGCGGTCGGGGTGACTGCGGGGCTCCTGCTGTTCGGGCACTGGTCCGACCAGCTCGGCCGGCGTCCGTTGCTGCTCGCCGGGCTGGTGCTCTCAGCGGTGTCGGCCGTCGCCTTTCTGCTGCCAGGCGCTCTGGGATGGCTGTTTGTCGGCCGGTTCGTGTCCGGCGTCTCGGCCGGGATCTTCACCGGTACGGCGACGGCCACGATCGTCGACCTGGCGCCGGAGCACGGCCGTGCCCGTGCCGGACTGGTGGCGGCAGCAGTGAACATGGCCGGACTCGGTGCCGGTCCGCTGCTGGCCGGCGTGCTGGCCCAATACGCGCCGCTGCCGCTGCGCTTGTGTTTCGTGGTCGACCTGGTGCTGGTGGCGATCGGCGTGCTGTGCGTGTTCGGCGTCGAGGAACCGGTGCGGCGGTCCACAAGCCTGTCGCTACGCCCGAGGGCGTTGCGGGTGCCGACGGAGATTCGTGCGGTGTTCACCCGTGCGGCGATAGCCGGGTTCGCCGGCTTCGCGGTGTTGGGCCTGTTCACCGCGGTCTCGCCGGCGTTCCTGGGCCAGGTGCTCGGCGAGCACAACAAGGCGCTGATCGGCGCGGTCGTTCTCGTCACCTTCGCCTCGTCCGTGGCCGGTCAGACGCAGTCCGGGCGCCTCGGTCTGGAGCGAGCACTGCCGTTCGGGTGCATCGCGCTGATCGTCGGGATGGTTGTCGTCGGCGTGGGGCTCGGCACGAAGGTACTGGCCCTTCTCGTGCTCGGTGCGGTCATCGCCGGCTACGGGCAGGGGCTGAGTTTCCGTGCTGGACTCGGTTCGGTCGCCGATGCGAGTCCACCCGAACAGCGCGGCGCGATCACCTCGTCGTTCTTCGTGGTCCTCTACGTCGGGATCTCCATCCCGGTGATCGGCGAAGGTGCACTGGCGGCCGAGGCCGGTCTGATCACCGCCGGTGTCGTTTTCGCCGGGCTGGTCGCGGCGCTCGCCGCTGTCGCGCTCGTGCTGCTGGAACGCTCGCGCAGGGCGGCCGTCGTCGGCTGACGAGCCACAGACTCCCTCAGACGTTGAGTGGTCCGTTCGGCCTTGAGTGGTCCGAAATATCGGACCACTCCAGCCGCAACGGACCACTCAACCGCGGGCTACTCCGGTTTGGTCCAACTCTGCGCGCCGGCGGCCTCGTCGCCGATCGTTGTGTCCGAGCCGTGGCCGGTGTGGACGACGGTGTCCGGGGGCAGCGTGAGCAGGCGCGACGTGATCGAGCTGACGATCGTGTCGAAGTCCGAGTACGAACGTCCCGTGGCTCCTGGGCCACCCTGGAACAGGGTGTCGCCGGTGAAGACACAGTGCAGATGCGCAGCCGAGAAGCAGACTGCACCGGGGGAGTGGCCGGGCGTGTGGAGCACCTCGAGTTCGATGCCACCGACGGGGATCGACTGGCCGTCCGAGAGCGGGTAGAACTCGGCGTCGGGATAGGTCATCCGCCAGAGCACTTCGTCGTCGGGGTGCAGGTACACCGGGGCGGCGTACTTGTCGGCGAGCTCGGTGGCCACCGTGACGTGGTCGTCGTGCGCGTGCGTGCAGAGCACGGCAACCAGAGTGCGGTCCCCGATCAGATCGGCAATCGGCGCGGCGTCGTGCGGGGCGTCGATGACGACACACTGTGCGTCGTCACCGACAACCCACACGTTGTTGTCGACGTCCCAGGTGCCGCCGTCGAGGCTGAACGTGCCGCTGGTGACGGTGTGGTCCACCCGAACGTGGTTACTCACGGCCTCGCTCCGTTCGGCTCGCCGCAGGCGCCTCGCCTTCTGGTCGCACCGCGTGCGCCGCTCACAGGACGACCACCGAGCGCAGCACGTCGCCGTCGTGCATCTTGGTGAACGCGGCTTCGATGTCGTCGATCCCGATGGTCTCGGTGACGAACTTGTCCAGCGGGAACCGGCCCTGCTGGAACAGATCGATGAGCATCGGGAAGTCGCGCGACGGCAGGCAGTCGCCGTACCAGGACGACTTCAGCGAGCCGCCCCGGCCGAACAGGTCGATGAGCGGCAGTTCGACGGTCATCTCCGGGTTCGGAACACCGACGAGCACCACCGTCCCGGCAAGATCGCGCCCATAGAAGGCCTGCTTGTAGGTCTCGGGACGTCCCACCGCGTCGATCACGACGTCGGCGCCGAAACCGCCGGTGAGCTTCTGGATCGCTTCGACCACGCCGTCGTGGTCCAGTTCCTTGGAGTTGATCGTGTGGGTCGCACCGAACTGTTCGGCCAAGGACAGCTTGCGGTCGTCGACGTCGATCGCGATGATTCGCGACGCGCCGACGATCCGGGCCCCCGCGATGGCCGCCGCGCCAACTCCGCCGCAGCCGATAACCGCGATGCTCTGCCCGCGGGTGATTCCGGCGGTGTTGACTGCCGCGCCGAGGCCGGCCATCACCCCGCACCCGAGCAGCCCGGCGGCGGTGGCCGGGGCTGAGGAGTCGACCTTCGTGCACTGCCCGGCCGCGACGAGGGTCTTCTCGGCGAAAGCGCCGATGCCGAGAGCGGCGGACAGTTCGGTCCCGTCCTCGAGCGTCATCTTCTGCGTCGCATTGTGCGTGTTGAAGCAGTACTGCGGCTGGCCCCGCCTGCAGGCGCGGCACTGCCCGCACACCGCGCGCCAGTTCAGGATGACGAAGTCGCCCGGAGCCACGTCCGTGACGTCCGGCCCCACGGCCTCGACCGTGCCCGCCGCCTCATGGCCGAGCAGGAACGGGAAATCGTCGTTGATGCCGCCCTCGCGGTAGTGCAAGTCGGTATGGCAGACCCCGCAGGCGTCGATCTTGACCAGTGCTTCGCCTGGTCCAGGGTCGGGCACGTTGATGGTGACGACCTCGACCGGTGCCTTCTTGCTGCGGGCGATGACGCCCTTGACCTGTTGGCTCATCACTGCACCTCGAAGGTCGAGACGATGACCGCGCGGCCGAGCGTGTGACTGAACAGGTTGAACCCGAGGAAGGCGTTCGAACCCTCCGCCGGAACGTCGAGCTTTTCGACGTCGACGGCGTGGACGACGGTGTAGTAGTGATGCCGACCGTGCCCGGGAGGCGGCGCCGCCCCGATGTAGCCGACCGTCCCGCCGTCGTTCTTCAGCTGCACCGCACCGTCGGGCAGGTCTGCGCCGTCCTGTGCTCCGGCCCCCGTAGGCAGTTCGGCGATTGACGCCGGCAGGTTGAACACACTCCAGTGCCAGAAGCCGCTGGCGGTCGGGGCATCCGGGTCATAGACGGTGACGGCGAAGCTCTTCGTGCCTTCGGGTGCGCCGGACCAGCTGAGCTGGGGCGAGACGTCCTCGCCGCCGGCTCCGAGAATCCCGGACACCTGCGCGGTCGGCAGATCCTGTCCGTCGGTCACGTCGCTGCTCGTGACCTCGAAACTCGCGACCTCGGGTAGTTCCTCGTAAGGGTTCCTGCTCACAGATTGGCTCCTTCGCGCACCGCCGGACACTGACAGTTCAGTCCTACCGCATCCGGGCGCGCGTCACACAAGTTGGTGTCTGGGGAACTGCTATGGAGGGTAGGCCCGGTGGGTGATGAACAGGCCCGCCAGCCCGGCACCGCCAGCCAAGCGTGAGGACGAGATCGAGGACGCCTTCGAACGACTCGTCGACGAGGGCGAAACCCGGCTGGAACGGCCGCTGTTCGCGATGATCGCGACCGGCCTGCTCGGCGGCATCGACGTCGGGACCGGAGTCATCGCCTACTTGCTCGTCAAACACGCCACCCATTCACCGCTGTTAGCGGGACTCGCGTTCTCGATCGGCTTTGTCGCGTTGTTGCTGGCTCGCAGCGAGCTGTTCACCGAGAACTTCCTCGTGCCGGTGACCGCGCTCATCGCGGGCAAGGGCTCGGCGGTGAAGCTCGGCCGGTTGTGGTCGATCACGCTGATCACCAACCTGATCGGTGGCTGGCTGATGGCGTTGCTCGTGGTCGTGGGCATGCCGGAGCTGAAGTCGACGATCGTGGAGACCGGCGCCCACTACGCGGCGCTCGGGGTGTCGGCGCGCTCGTTCGCCCTCGCGGTGCTGGCCGGCGCAGTCATCACCTTGATGACGCGTATGCAGCACGCCACCGACAGCCTCGGCGTCCAGATCGTCCCGGCGCTGCTGTTCGGCGCGCTGCTCGCGGGCGGCCAGTTGTTTCATTGCGTGCTGGATTCGCTGTTCATGTTCGCCGCCCTCATCGCAGGCGCGCCGTTCGGCTACCTCGACTGGTTCTCCGCCCTGGGTTGGTCTGCGCTTGGCAACATCGTCGGGGGCGTGGGCCTGGTGACGGCGATCCGGCTGCTCCGCGTCCCGCACCGGGTGGCGGACGAACGCAACGGACGGTGACTCAGACCGTCTTGGGCAGCTCAGCCCGCGCGACGCTCCTTGCGCATCTTGCGTCGGCTCGTGCGGTGGGTGGTCTCGTTGATCCGGCGGGTGCGGTCGGTGTCCTCCGCGCTGCGCCCAGCGCCGTCGGCCCCGTTCAACCACTCGCGAAGCTTCGCGTAGACCGTGGGGTCGGCGAGCAGGTCGAAGTGGTGCTTGCGCCCGCCGATGTGGTGGCTGCGGTCTGGTTCGAAAGGGATTGAGCGGGCGGCGCCGACGCCGTGCGCGCTGCCGTGCTGGACGAGTAGGTCCATCGCGAAGAGTCCTTCGGTGCCGTGACTCAGGGTCGCTGACACCATCGAATAGGCGACCCCGGGCAACAGGGTCGCCGGGGTGCAGTGGTCGGCGGGGTCGTCGGGGTCGACGTCGAGCCAGTCGGCCTCGAGAAGCGAGCCGTGTCGCAGGTCCTTGATGCCCGCGCTTCGACGCCCGAGCCACGTGGCGATCGGCCGGGTTTCGGGCAGACGGGCCAGGCGATGAGTACCCCAGTTGGCGAAGCGCTCCAGCGGTGCTCCCAGATGCGGCGTGCCGAGGCCGACGATGTGCCGCAGCTGGTGGCGCCAACGGTGTCCGAGTTCATCGGCGTGATGGGCTGCGCTGCGGGCGACGAGGCCGCCGAGGGAGTGACCCACGATCGCGATCTCGGTGACCGGCACCGGCCACGCGGCGACGAGTTGCTCCAGCTGCTCAGCGAGCTCGCGGCCATTGTCGGAGATGTGCAGCCCGGTGTTGAAGTTGACGAAGATCGGCGTCCACCCGTCGTCCTCGCTGAGTTTCGAACCGTACGTGGCCCGGGGGTCCCCCCACTGGCGTTCCGCGGCGTAGGACCAGTACCGATCCGTCTCGCACAGCCCGTGGACGAAGACGACGACGCGTCCGGTGGTGCGTTCGTCGGCGTCGTGGGCGAGGTTGCTCGGAATCCGACGGAGCGGTCCGTGACCCAGGCGCATCCGCATCTCCGGTGCGATGGCGGCCTGCTTGGTCACAATGCGATCGCCCCAGAAGCCGTTGATCACTCCGAGCAGGAAGCGACCCTTGGGATCGTCGTGCGCCGACGGTGCGCCCGGCTCCTGGAACGCGCCGGCCACCAGGCCCACCGCTGGCGGTAGGTACTTCACGCCGAGCTTGGTGCCACCGTAGGCAAGCGCAGCGATGCCGTCATGAACCGCCCTGATCGGGGCGACACGGTCGCCAGCCAGGTCGAACAATCGGCGCGCGATGGCCCCGTGGACGCCACAGACGACATCGGCGACCTCGTCCAGCGCCCTTCCGGCCAACAAACCGGTGTCTCGCATCTCGTCCGTGCGCAACCTGGTTCTCCCTCGAACGTTTCCAGGATTAGAGTGCACAACCGTTCACTGAAGCGCAAGTGGTGAACGGGTGCGGGGTCGTTCGCGAGCGGCCTGGCTACGGTGATCGAAGGACATCCTCGACGGCACAAAACGAAGGCGGCGCACCATGACCCTTCCGGCAGGAACTCCGACCCAGTTGTACATCGACGGAACCTGGCGCGACGGCGCAGACGGCGAGTTCGACGTCGTCGACCCGTCGACCGGCGAGACCATCTGTGCTGTCGCGCGAGCCGGCACGGGCGACGTCGCCGATGCGATCTCCGCTGCCGCGTCTGCGCAGCCGGACTGGGCGGCGAAGGCGCCGCGCGAACGCGGCGAGGTGCTGCGCGCAGCGTTCGAGTTGATGATCGAGCGGAGGGAACAGATCGCGTTCCTCATGTCGCTGGAGATGGGCAAGTCGCTCACCGACGCCCGTGGCGAGGTCACTTACGCCGCGGAGTTCTTCCGCTGGTACAGCGAAGAGGCCGTGCGGGTGGGCGGCGAACTGCGGATGGCGCCGTCGGGTGCCAACCGCATCCTCACGTTCCGTAAGCCGTTCGGTGTCGCGCTGCTGCTCACCCCGTGGAATTTCCCGGCCGCCATGGCCACCCGCAAGCTGGGCCCGGCGCTGGCCGCCGGCTGCTCGGTGGTGGTCAAACCGGCCGAGGACACGCCGCTGACCGCGCTCGTCCTGGCGCAGATCCTCACCGATGCCGGGGCGCCGGCGGGCACGGTCAATGTCGTAACGACCGATCGTCCCGGACCTCTGGTGGAGGCCGCCCTCGCCGACGAACGAGTACGGAAGCTCTCGTTCACCGGGTCGACCGGAGTGGGCTCGACGTTGCTGAAGCAGGCGGCCGAACGCATCGTCGACTCCTCGATGGAACTCGGCGGCAACGACCCGTTCCTCGTCCTCGACGACGCTGATCTGGATGCGGCGGTCGACGGGGCAATGCTGGCCAAGATGCGCAACGGAGGGCAGGCCTGCACAGCAGCCAACCGTTTCCTCGTCGCCGAGTCGGTGGCCGACGAGTTCGCCGAAAAGCTCGCGGCCAGGATGGGCGAGCTGACAATGGGTGCAGGCACCGACGAGGACACCAATCTCGGCCCGATGATCAACGCCAAGCAGCGGGATGGGATCGCCGACAAGGTGGAGCGCACGGTGGCTGCCGGAGCGACCGTGCTCATCGGCGGGAAGCCCAGCGACCGGCCGGGCTTCTTCTACCCGCCCACCGTGCTCACCGGGGTGCCACGCGACTCGGCCGTCGCCACCGAAGAGGTGTTCGGGCCGGTCGCCCCGATCATCAGCGTCCGCGACGACGAGGACGCGATCGCGCTGGCCAACGCCACCCAACTCGGGCTGACAGGGTACGTCTACACCCGCGATCTGGCCCGTGGCCTGCGTGTCTGCGAACGACTCGAGGTCGGGATGATCGGCCTCAACCGCGGCCTCGTCTCGGATCCGGCGGCCCCGTTCGGTGGCGTCAAGCAGTCCGGACTCGGCCGCGAGGGCGGCTTCGAGGGCATTGACGAGTACCTCGAGACGACCTACGTGGCCACCAACTGGTGACTCAACGGGGTAGGTAGGTGGCGCGCGTCGCTCACGGTAGGAGCGCCTTCGTGATTCGCTCCGCGCTGGAGACGAGCAGCGGGCCGAGTCGTTGACCCGGAGATCGGCCAAGGCGTTCGATCGGCCCGGACACCGACACTGCGGCGAGCAGTTCGCCCTCGGGAGAGAGCACCGGTGCCGATACCGAAGCGACGCCTGCCTCGCGCTGTCCGATCGACTGGGCCCAGCCCCGACGTCGCACCTCGGCCAGCGACCGCTCGCTGAACTCGGCGTGTTCGAGCACGCCGGCGAGGGTCCTGGGGTCCGACCACGCGCACAGGACCTGGGCACCGGAACCGGCCGACAGGGGCAACCGGCTGCCGATCGGCACAGTCGTCCGCAGACCGTGCGAGCGCTCGGCCGCGGCCACGCACACCCGCTCGGCGCCGTCGCGCCGGTACAGCTGAGCGCTCTCGCCACTCTGGTCGCGCACCCACGCGAGCACCGATCCGGCCGCTGCGACGACCGGATCGGGCAGGGTTGCGGCGAGCTCGCCGATGCGGGCGCCGAGGACGAACCTGCCTTCGGCGTCGCGGGCGAGCAGGCGGTGCACCTCGAGGGCTACGGCGAGCCGGTGGGCTGTCGCCCGTGGCATTCCGGTGGCCTCGACGAGGTCCGCGAGCGAGCGCGGAGCCGTTGCGGCGCAGGCCAGGATCGCCACCGATTTGTCCACGACGCCGGTACCGCTCTCCGGTGGCTCACTGGTAGGCTGTCCCATAAAGCGATACTAATATCTCAAATAATGAGACGCAAGCGGAAGGAGACTTCGATGGGCAGCACGCTCGCGGAGAAGCTCTGGGAAAGCCACGTCGTGCGGTCCGCGGTGGGTGAACCGGACCTGCTCTACATCGACATGCACCTGATCCACGAGGTGACCAGCCCGCAGGCGTTCGAGGGGCTGCGGCTGGCCAGTCGGCCGGTGCGTCGACCCGACCTCACCCTGGCCACCGAGGATCACAACACCCCTACCGACTACACCCTGCCGCTGATCGGTACGAGTTCGATCACCGATGAGGTGAGCCGCACGCAGATCGAGACGCTGCGCAGCAACTGCGCCGAGTTCGGGGTCCGGCTCTACCCGATGGGCGACGCCGAGCAGGGCATCGTGCACGTGATCGGCCCGCAGCTCGGCATCACCCAGCCCGGGATGACGATCGTCTGCGGCGACTCGCACACCTCCACGCACGGCGCGTTCGGCGCGATCGCGTTCGGCATCGGGACCAGCCAGGTCGAGCACGTGCTGGCCACCCAGACGCTCCCGATCGACCGCCCGCGCACGATGGCCGTCACGGTGAACGGCGAACTGGCCGAGGGCGTCACGCCCAAGGACGTCATCCTCGCGATCATTGCGCGGACCGGCACCGGCGGCGGTCAGGGCTACATGGTCGAGTACCGCGGCACGACGTTCGAGTCGATGACGATGGAAGGACGTATGACGGTCTGCAACATGACCATCGAGTGGGGCGCCCGCTGCGGTCTGATCGCACCCGACGCGACCACCTTCGACTACCTGCAAGGACGCGATCACGCGCCGCGCGGCGCCGACTGGGACGCCGCGGTCGAACACTGGCGCAGCCTGCGGACCGACGACGACGCGGAGTTCGACGCCGAGATCCTGCTCGACGCCGCGGAGATCACCCCCTTCGTCACGTGGGGCACCAACCCAGGCCAGGGCGCGCCGCTGTCCTCCTCGGTCCCTGATCCCGCTGATTTCGAGGACGCGGGTGACCGCGCCGCCGCCGAGAAGGCGCTGGCGTACATGGGGTTGACGGCAGGGACGCCGCTGCGTGACATCAAGGTCGAAACAGTTTTCGTCGGATCGTGCACCAACGGACGGATCGAAGACCTCCGGGCCGTCGCGGCGGTGCTCGAGGGTCGGCAGGTCGCCGACGGTGTCCATCTGCTCGTCGTGCCCGGCTCGGTACGGGTGCGCGCGCAGGCCATCGAGGAGGGCCTGGATCAGGTGTTCATCGCCGCGGGTGCGGACTGGCGCCAGGCCGGATGCTCGATGTGCCTGGGCATGAACCCCGACCAACTCGGCGTGGGTGAACGCAGCGCGTCCACCTCGAACCGAAACTTCGAAGGGCGGCAGGGCAAGGGTGGACGTACGCACCTGGTCTCGCCCCTTGTCGCCGCCGCCACCGCCGTCACCGGCCACCTCGCCAGCCCGGCCGACCTGTAGCCCTGAAAGGAGATCGCGCGATGGACAAGTTCACCGAACACACCGGCACGGCTGTTCCGCTGCGGCGCAGCAACGTCGACACCGACCAGGTGATCCCCGCCGTTTTTATGAAGCGGGTGACCCGCACCGGTTTCGAGGACGCGCTGTTCCACGCCTGGCGGACCAACGAACCCGACTTCGTGTTGAACCAGCCGCGCTACGAGAGCGCGACGATCCTGGTCGCCGGACCGGACTTCGGTACGGGTAGTTCCCGTGAGCACGCCGTGTGGGCGTTACACGACTACGGCTTCAAGGTCGTGATCTCCCCGCGCTTCGCCGACATCTTTCGAGGAAATTCGCTCAAAGCCGGTCTGCTCACCGTCGAGCTAGGCGAGAAGATCGTGCAGCGACTCTGGGACGACATCGAGCAGGATTCGACGACGCAGGTCACGGTCGATCTCGTCGAACGGGTCGTGCGGTGGGCGGGGGAGACCCACGATTTCGACCTCGACGACTACTCGCGCTGGCGGCTGATGGAGGGCCTGGACGACATCGGCCTCACCGTCCAACACACCGACGAGATCGACGAGTACGAGTCGAAGCGCGAGCGCTGGCTGCCTTCAGTCACCGTGTGACCCGACAGCATCGTCCGAGACTTTTCCGACGACACAGGCAGTTTGCGTTGTTGTGCGCGCCGGAACCGCCTAGCGTGTCGGAGGAACAGACCACTTGGTCGTGCTAACCGGTCCTGGGAGGACTCGTGCCCAACAAGGCTCAATTCGTCGACATGCTCGCTGAGCGTCTCGACGGTGACAAGAAGCGTGCTGCTGCTGCGCTCGACGCCGTCATCGATAGCGTCTACGCGACGATCGCCCGAGGCGAGAAGGTAGCCATCACCGGCTTCGGTGTGTTCGAGCGTCGCGACCGCGCTGCGCGCACCGCGCGCAACCCAGCTACAGGTGCGACGGTCAACGTCGCCGCCGGTCGCGTCCCGGCCTTCCGGCCTGGCAGCGAGTTCCGTCAGATCGCCAGTGGCGCATCCGATGTGATGCGCGAGCGTGCCGAGCGCACCCAGGCCGCGGTGGCCAAGGCGCGTGTCTCGGTCCGCGAGGCGCCGGCCAGGGCTGCCTCGGTCGTCAAGGAGGTGCAGGAGGCCTTGCACGATGCGCAGGACCGTGCGACAGCGGTGGTGCAGGACGCCGTCGAGGCGGTCCGCGAGGCTCCGGCTCACGCTCTCGCCGCGGTGAAGAAGTCGCCGTCCACGAAATCAGCCAAGAAGGCGGCCAAGGCCGCCGCGAAGAAGTCCGCACCGGCGAAGAAGGCGGCCGTGAAGAGCGCACCGGCGAAGAAGGTGACGAGTTCGGCCACTACATCGGCGGCCAAGAAGCTCGCGTCGAAGAAGTCCGCGCCTGCCACGAAGAAGGCCGCCGCGAAGACGCTGGGCAAGCAGGCGCCGGCGAAGAAGTCAGCCGTCAAGAAGGCAGTGGTCAAGAAGGCTCAGCCCGCCACGAAGAAGGCCGCGACCAAGAAGGCTGCGGCCAAGAAGCTCGCGTCGAAAAAGTCGGGGCCGGCCACCAAGAAGTCGGCGGCGACGACGCTGGCCACGAAGGCACCGGCGGCAAAGAAGTCAGCCGCGAAGAAGGCGGCCAAGAAGGCCTCGAAGAAGAAGTAGTTCGCTCACCGCACGAGGCGGG
>JBDTFN010000112.1:0-3506 GCA_039937915.1 Jatrophihabitans sp.
GCTGGCCGAGCTCCCGGCCGGCCGCGCCCCGATCACCACCAGCGTCGTCCCGACGAGCGAAAAACCGGCGTGGCTGGAGCGGGCCTGGCAGCGCATCCGGGAGGAGGTCGCCGCCGGACGTCAGGCCTACGTGGTGTGCCCCCGCATCGGCGTCGAGGACGGCGCGGACCGCGGCGAGGAGATGGCCGAGTTCGAGGACGAGTTCAACGACGGCGACACCGGCTCGTCGGCGCGGCGGCCACCGTTGGCCGTCAGCGACATAGCGCCGATGCTCGACCAGGGTCCGCTGCACGGGCTGCGGGTGTCGCCGCTGCACGGCCGGATGACGCCGGAGGAGAAAGACCGCACGATGCTGGCCTTCGCGGCGGGCAGCGTCGACGTGCTGGTCGCGACGACCGTGATCGAGGTCGGCGTGGACGTGCCGAACGCAACTGTGATGGTCATCCTGGACGCCGACCGCTTCGGGGTGTCCCAGCTGCACCAGTTGCGTGGTCGCATCGGCCGCGGCGGGCACGCCGGGCTGTGCCTGCTCGTCACGGATGCCCGATCCGACGCGCCGTCGCGGGAACGACTCGACGCCGTCGCGGGGACCACCGACGGCTTCGAACTGGCCAAGCTCGACGTCGAACAACGCCGCGAGGGCGACATCCTCGGGGCCGCGCAGTCGGGCCGTCGACGTCGGCTGCGGCTGTTGTCGCTGCTGCGGGACGAGGAGATCATCCTCGCGGCCCGCGCCGAGGCAGGCGCGATCATCGACGCCGACCCGACCCTCGCCGCCCACCCGGAACTAGCGGCGCAGATCGCCGCGCTCGTCGACGACGAGCGGGCCGAATTCCTCGACAAGACCTGAGCAACGGATGCGAATCGTTGCTGGACAGGCGAAGGGACGCCGGTTGACCGGTCCGGTCGACGGCACCCGACCCACGTCCGACCGTGCGCGGGAGTCGCTGTTCAACTCGCTGCGTCAATGGCTCGACCTCGAGGGCAGCCATGTACTCGACCTCTACGCCGGTACCGGGGCGGTCGGCCTCGAGGCGATGTCGCACGGCGCCGCGTCAGCGGTCTTCGTGGAGTCCGACCGTCGTGCGGCCGAGGTCCTGCGCCGCAATATCGATATGGTGGGCCTGCCCGGAGCGCAGATCGTGCGTCGACCCGTGGAGAAGGTCGTGGCCGAACCGGCCGCCCGGTCGGCCGATCTCGTCTTCCTCGATCCGCCCTACGCACTCGACGACGCGACGGTCGTGGACGTCTTGTCCGGACTGCTCGACCACGGCTGGCTCGCCCCGTCCTCGATCATCGTGCTCGAGCGTTCAGCGCGCGGGGCGCCGGTCAGCTGGCCCGACGGCATCGCACCCGAGCAGCACCGCCGCTACGGCGAGGGCGTTCTTTGGTACGGTCGCCGACGATGAATCCCCCAGAAAGCGGTGGCGAGGGTCGCGTTCGGCGCGCCCTGTGCCCGGGCTCGTTCGACCCCGTCACCAACGGCCACATCGACATCATCGGTCGCTCGGCGGCCCTGTACGACGAGGTCGTCGTCGCGGTCTTCGTGAACCAGTCGAAATCGGGCCTGTTCACGGTGGACGAGCGTCGCGGGATGCTGGCGGAGGTCACCACCGCATTCCCCAACGTCGTTATCGACACCTTCGAGGGGCTGGTGGTCGATTACTGCCGCTCCCACGACATCCCGGTGATCGTCAAGGGTCTGCGGGCCGTCAGCGACTTCGACTACGAACTGCAGATGGCGCAGATGAACCGGGGCCTGGCCGGGGTCGACACGCTGTTCATGCCGACCAACCCGGAATACAGCTTCCTTGCCTCTAGCCTGGTGAAAGAGATCGCGAAGTGGGGCGGCGACGTCTCATCGCTGGTCCCGCCGAACGTTCTCACCAGGCTGACCGAGCGCGTCCGCGCCACGGGGTGATGTAGAGGAGCCCGCCGATGAGCACCGACGAGTCCCTTCGCCGTACCGATGAGTTGCTGAGCGACCTCATCGAGACGGTCGAGACCGCCCGCGCGGTGCCCATGTCGTCGTCCTGTGTGCTCCCTCGCGAGCGAGTTCTGGATCTGCTCGACGAACTGCGGGAGGTCCTGCCGCCCGAGATGGACGAGGCGCGCACGGTTATCGCCCGTCGCGACCGGATGCTTCAGGAGGCGTACGAGACCGCCGCGGCGACCCGCGAACGTGCCGTCAGCGAGGCCGACGCAGTGCTCGCCGACACCGCGCACCGCGTCGAACAGCTCACCGTCGAGGCCGAGGTCCGTGCAGCGGCGACGATTCGCGACGCCAACGAGGAGCACGGGCGGCTAGTCGCCTCCACGACCGTCCATCAGGCAGCGGCGCAGGCCGCGGCCGCGCTTCGTCAGGACGCCGAGCGCTACCAGCAGCAGTTGACCGCTGACGCCAAGCAGTACGAGAACAAGGTCTGCGGGGATGCCGATCTCTACGCCCACACTGCCCGCAGCGAGGCCGAGCGGTACGCCACGAAGCTGACCGCCGACGCCGAGGACTATGCAGAGCGCACCCTCGACGACCTGTCCGCAGTACTGCACCGCGCGGCTCAGACCGCCGAGCAGGGTCGGGTCGCCTTGGCGCAGCGGCGAGCCGGCGCGTTCGCTGCGGCCGCTCCCGGCGAGCACGATAACCGGTCCCGCGCAGAGGTCGAGGACGGCGCCCAGCACGACGCCGGTCCGTCCGCGATTTCGGCCTGAGCGCAGTCCTCGGCTAGTCTCGACATCGGCCTCAACCCGATCAGGTCGACTTCGTATGCCCGAGAACACCACACCGATGCCGCAGACACCGTCCTCCGCCGCCAAGCGGAGCCCGTTTGTCTTCGATCTGCGCGAGCTGGGCCGTCGGCCCGGGTCGATGCGTGAGTATCGGCGCGATGTTCCCGCGCCTGCGGGGTTCGGCCTGGACGTCATCGGGGTGCCGGAAGGTGCCCCGCTCGAACTGGATCTCCGGCTCGAGTCGGTTACCGAGGGTGTGCTCGTCACTGGCACCGTCTCGGCCCCACTCACCGGTCAGTGCGGGCGGTGTCTCGACCCGGTTACCGATGATCTCGACGTCGACGTCTGCGAGCTGTTCGCCTACCCGGACAGCGCGACCGACGAGACGACTGAGATGGGGGAGGTCGCCCGGATCGGCGGCGATCTGATCGACGTCGAACCGGTTGCGCGTGACGCAGTGGTGCTCGCACTACCGTGGACCCCGCTGTGCCGGCCGGACTGTGCCGGGCTCTGCCCAGACTGTGGGCTCCGCCTGGACGATCTTCCGGCTGGACACTCGCACGACATGATCGACCCGCGGTGGGCGGCCCTGGCCGCCTTCGCAGACGCTGACGGTCTCGCCGGCGTCAAGGACAGCAAGACGAATGAGAAACTGGAGTAACCGCTGTGGCCGTTCCGAAGCGGAAGATGTCGCGTAGTAACACCCGGGCCCGCCGGTCGCAGTGGAAGACGACTGCCACCACGCTGACGACGTGCCCGAACCGGGCGTGCGGCGAGCT
>JBDTFN010000113.1:0-24890 GCA_039937915.1 Jatrophihabitans sp.
CCAGCTCCTCACCGGTGGGTTCGTAGGTGAGCGTGTCGCTGTCGGCGAGATACATCAGCCGCAGCTGACGTGGGACGACGCCGCGGGTTCGCCAGAGCACGAGTGCGTAGAACTTCATCTGGAACAACGCTTTGGCCTCGAACGCCTCCCGCGGTGAGGCTCCGGTCTTGTAGTCGACCACGCGCAGGTCACCGGCGGGCGAGACATCGATGCGGTCGATGTACCCGCGCAGTCGAACCCCGTCAACAACGACCTCGACGAACTGTTCTCGCGCCGCAGGCTCCAGGCGCGAGGGATCCTCCAGGTCGAAATAGTTACCGATGAGGCCTCGCGCCGTCTCCATCCAATCCGCGAACTGCGCGCCGTCCACATCGTCGGCGAACAGTCCCTCGACACCAGGTTCCTCATCCCGAACGCGATCCCACGCCGCGGGCAGCAGGTCGCGAGCGGCGACAAGAGTGCGCTGCGCCGAGGGCAGGTCGAACAACGACTCGAGCACGGCGTGGACCATCGTGCCCCGGGTGGCTGCCAGTGACGGCGACTCGGGAAGCCGGTCGATACATCGGTAGCGATACCTCAGCGGGCAGGTCTTGAAGTCGGCCGCTCGTGACGGCGACAACGACCCGAGCACGACCGGGGGGAGTTCGTCCTCGTCCAGGGCGCTGGGATCGATCACTCGGGTCATGCCTAGGACGGTAGGACGAGGCACTGACAATCCCACCGCAGCGCAACCGACAGCGGGTCGCTCACAGTGTTCCGATCCGCTTCAACGGCCAGATGATCAACCAGGCCCGCCCGACGATCGCGGATTCGGGGATCGTCCCGAAGACGCGGCTGTCGGTGGAGTTGCACCGGTTGTCGCCCATGACGAAAACCCGGTTGGCGGGCACGGTGCGGGTGACCATGTTCGTGCTCGGATAGCAACTCTTGTCCTTGTTGAGGTACGACTCCTTGAGCAGGGCTCCGTTGACGATCACACGGCCCTTCTTGATGGCGATCGTGTCCCCGGGCAACGCGATCACGCGCTTGATCAGCACGTCCTCACCCGCTGGAACCACGACGCCTTTGGGTTTGTCGAACACGACGATGTCGCTCTGGCGTGGGTCGTGGAACCGGTAGGAGATCTTGTCGACCAGGACGTGGTCGTTGTCGCACCCGGTACACCCGTGCAGCGTCGGCTCCATCGATTCAGACGGGATGTAGTACGGCGCGAGGACAAAGATGCGTAGCAGCGTCGCCGCAACTGCTGCGACGGCCGCCAGGACGACCAGCTTCACCAGCCCGCGACGCCAACGCTTCCAGAAGGACGACAGCGCCGAGGGTTTGCGCCCAACGTCGCCTGGTTCGTCGTCGCCCTCCTGCGGCTCGGACGTGGCCAAGCCTCGGCTCAGGTCGGGCTCGAAGCTGCTCTGACCAGTCGAGTCCGGGGAGAACACCGCCGGTCTGGGACGTGGACGAGGACGATCGGACCCAGCCGTCGGCGGGGAAGCCGCAGCTAACGGCTTGGTCAAGTTCGGTCGCTTTTCGGGCCACACATCCAACGTCGGTTGCGGCTGCGGACTTGGTCGCGGTGGCTCGGTCTCGTCCGGACTCGGGTCCTGCCCGGGCAGCGGCCGCTTCGCGAACAGCCATCTGCCCGAGCGGCGAGCAGCGACCCTGGCATCGATGCGCGCGCGGGATTCGGCCTCATCGGTCACCCGCGTACCGTAACCGGAAGCGCAGTGCAGCGCCCCGTAGCCTTGCCATGTGAACCCACAGCTCCCGACGAAGCGGCGAAGTCCGCTGGTCACGGTGGGCCATGTGCGCGGTGTGCCGGTCGTGGTGTCACCGTCGTGGGTGTTCATCGGCGTCCTGCTCACCGTCGTCTACGGGCCGGTGGTGCGTCACGCGGTCACCGACATCAGCGGCAGCACCGCTTATCTGGCCGCGTTCGGCTTCAGCGTCGTCTTCGCGCTGTGCATCCTCGCTCACGAACTCGGACACACCGTCGTCAGCACCGCACTCGGTTACAAGGTCAAGCGGGTCGTGCTGTTCGTCCTGGGTGGCGTGTCCGAGATCGACGGCGAGCCGACCCGTCCGCGAGACGAACTGGCGATCGCCGCGTCGGGACCGTTCGTCTCGGTGATCATCGCCGCGGCTGCGTTCGCCGGGTACCTCGGCGTCGAACGTGGTTCGTTGCTGGGCGTTCTGCTTGCGCTGCTCGCCTGGAGCAACGTGGCCCTCGCGGCGTTCAACCTGATGCCAGGGCTCCCGCTGGACGGCGGGCGCATCCTGCGGGCAGCAGTCTGGGGGTTCGGCGCCTCCTCGACCACCGCAACCCGGGTCGCGGCGTGGAGCGGGCGGTTCTTCGCGGTCGTCGTTGCGGTGCTCGGTGTGGTCCTCAACAGCGGCCCGGACACCGTGGCCGTGTCGATACTGACCCTGTTCCTGGCCGTCTATCTGTGGGCCAGCGCGACGCAATCCCTCAAGGTCGCCGAGCTGATCAGCCGGCTACCCCTGGTACGTATCCCCGACCTGCTGCGCCCTGGGCTGCTTGTTCCCGCCGACCTCTCGGTGGCCGAAGCCCTTCGCCGGGTGTGGGAGAGCAACGCCCGCGGACTGGTCGTCCTCGACACCGCAGACCGGCCTAGCGCCATCGTTGATGAGGCGCTGATCGGCGCGATCCCGCCCGAGCGGCGGCCATGGACCCAGGTCAGCGAGGTCGCCGCACCACTGTCGCCCGGCCGCACCGTGTCCGCCCGGGTCGACGCGAAGGCTCTGCTTCAGCACATGCAGCGACATCCGGCCCACGAATATCTCGCGCTGGACCAGGACGGGGCACCGGCCGGGATCATCGCCACGATCGATTTTGCCAACCAACTCAGAGGAGCTCGTAGGTGAGTCCCGCCCCGGGATCAGGACCATTCCAGATCGGCGAGCGCGTGCAGCTGACCGACCCGAAGGGGCGACTGCACACGGTCACCCTTGAGGTCGGCAAGCAGTTCCACACGCACCGTGGCGCGATCGAGCACGACGCGCTGATCGACGCGCCCGAGGGCAGCGTGGTCAGTTCGACCTCGGGCACGCTCTACCTCGCGCTGCGTCCGCTGCTCAGCGACTTCGTACTGTCCATGCCGCGCGGCGCGGCGGTCATCTATCCCAAGGACTCCGCGCAGATCATCGCCATGGGTGACATCTATCCTGGGGCGACCGTGCTCGAGGCCGGCGCCGGTTCGGGTTCACTGACCTGCTCGCTGCTGCGAGCGGTCGGCCCCACCGGGTCGGTGCTGTCCTACGAGGTTCGCGACGACCACGCCGACGTGGCCGTCCGTAACGTCACGATGTTCTTCGGCGACGAACCGTCGAACTGGACGCTGCGTCGCAAGGACGTGCTCGAACACCCGGCCGACGAACCGGTCGACCGCGTAATCCTCGACATGCTGAGCCCCCAAGATGTCCTGCCCGCCGTCGTCCCGGTGCTCAAGCCCGGGGGAGTGCTCATCGGCTACATCGCCACGACGACGCAGCTGTCCCGCCTGGTCGAGGCGTTACGCGCCGACGGCGGGTTCACCGAACCGTCGTCGTGGGAGACGTTCGTGCGCGGCTGGCACGTCGTCGGACTCGCCGTGCGCCCCGAGCACCGCATGATCGGACACACCGCGTTCCTGGTCACCGCGCGCCGCCTCGCTCCCGGGGTCACCGCACCCACCCGGCAGCGCCGACCCACTGCTACCGGCAGCGCCGAGGCGTCGGTCCGGAGCGCGCAGACGAGCTAGGCGTCCGGCCCGGCGACCTCGACGTCGTCGTTCTCGCGCACCACGTGGATGCAGTCGCCCGGGCACTCCTTGGCCGAGGCGATGACGTCCAATCGCAGTGACTCGGGCACCCCGATCCGCGCTCCCGGGGCGGCCAACAACTCACCGTCGGTGTCCTTGACGTAGGCCAGCCCGTCGACGTCGAACTCGAAGACCTCCGGTGCGTACTGGACGCATAATCCGTCGCCCGTGCACAGTTCCTGGTCGATCCAGACGCGGAGGGCTTGGGTGTCGGTCACAGGCTTGTAACTCCTTGAAAACTTCGTCGGGACGGGGCGTCCCTCGCGTCAAGCGTAGTTCCCGAACCGAGAGCGCTCGCGTGTGTAGGGTGGGATTTCGCGAACACTCCGCGCGTGTGAGGACGTACAGCCGGGAGGTTGGCCACCATGATCCAGGAGCCACGTAACGGGCCGGACGAACACGGCGACGCCGATCTGCGCCGCCGTACCGCGTTCCTCGAGCAAGAACTCGAACTGCTTCGAGCCAGGGCCTCGGAGTCGCCACGGCACTTGAGAATGCTCGAGGAGCGACTGACCGAGGCGCAGGCGCGCGTCGCGGCGCTCAACGACCGCAATGAGCGCTTGGCCGACACGCTGCGCGAAGCGCGCGATCAGATGGTGCAGCTCAAGGAGGAGATCGACCGGCTGGGCCAACCGCCGAGCGGTTACGGCGTGTTCCTCGAGTTGTACGAGGACAAGACCGTCGACATCTTCACCACCGGCCGCAAGCTGCGCGTCGCGGTCTCACCCGAGGTCGATGTCGGGACGCTGCGACACGGCCAGGAAGTCATGCTCAACGAGGCCATGAACGTCGTCGCCGCGCGCGGGTTCGAGCGCTCAGGTGACGTCGTGATGGTCAAGGAAATTCTCGAGGGTGGCGACCGGGCGCTGGTCGTCGGGCACACCGACGAGGAGCGGGTGGTCCACCTCGCCGACATCCTGCGCGAGAAGCCGCTGCGTGCGGGTGACTCGCTGCTGCTCGAGACGCGGTCGAGCTACGCCTACGAGCGGGTGCCCAAGAGCGAGGTCGAGGAACTCATTCTCGAAGAGGTTCCCGACATCGACTACAGCGATATCGGTGGGCTGGCCGGGCAGATCGAGGCCATCCGGGACGCCGTCGAACTGCCGTTCCTGCACGCCGACCTCTTCCGCGAGCACCAGCTCCGCCCGCCGAAGGGGATCCTTCTCTACGGCCCGCCCGGCTGCGGCAAGACGTTGATCGCCAAGGCGGTTGCGAACTCGCTGGCCAAGCAGGTCCAGAGGGTGCACGGCGGGGACGAGAAGGCCACCGCGTTCTTCCTCAACATCAAGGGCCCGGAACTGCTCAACAAGTACGTCGGCGAGACCGAGCGGCACATCCGGCTCGTGTTCCAGCGAGCCCGGGAGAAGGCATCCGACGGCACGCCGGTCATCGTGTTCTTCGACGAGATGGACTCGATCTTCCGCACCCGCGGCTCGGGCGTGAGTTCGGACGTCGAGACCACGATCGTCCCGCAACTGCTCAGCGAGATCGACGGCGTCGAGGGGCTCGAGAACGTCATCGTGATCGGGGCCTCCAACCGCGAGGACATGATCGACCCGGCCATCCTGCGCCCCGGCCGGCTCGACGTGAAGATCAAGATCGAGCGTCCGGACGCCGAGGCGGCGAAGGACATCTTCTCCAAGTACCTCATCGACGGCCTACCGATCCACGCCGACGATCTCGCCGAGCACGACGGCGACGCGGCGGCGACCCTGGCCGGGATGATCCAACTCACCGTCGAGCGGATGTACACCGAGAGCGAGGAGAATCGTTTCCTCGAGGTCACGTACGCCAACGGTGACAAGGAGACCCTGTACTTCAAGGACTTCAACTCCGGCGCGATGATCCAGAACATCGTTGACCGTGCGAAGAAGATGGCGATCAAGGATCTGCTCACCAACGCCCAGCGCGGCGTGCGCATGCAGCATCTGCTCGCGGCCTGTGTCGATGAGTTCAAGGAGAACGAGGACCTTCCCAACACGACCAACCCTGATGACTGGGCACGGATCTCGGGCAAGAAGGGGGAACGGATCGTGTACATCCGCACCCTGGTCTCCGGCGGCAAGGGCACCGAGGCCGGCCGCGCCATCGACACCGTCGGCAACACCGGTCAGTACTTGTGATTGCGCGCTGCCGCGCCCTTCACTGATGTCGTCACGTGCCAGCACCCTCTGACCGCCCGCTGTTGCCCCTCGGTTCCAGCGGCACCTCGCGATGACTTTCTGGGAGGGCGTCCTCGTCGTGCTCGCCGGGATCTGGGCGGGCACGATCAACACGGTCGTCGGTTCGGGCACGCTGGTCTCGTTCCCCGTGCTGATCGGCATCGGCATCCCCCCGGTGACGGCCAACGTGGCCAACAGCGTCGGGCTGTTTCCCGGCTCGTTCGTCGGTGCCTACGGCTACCGGCGTGAACTAGTCGGCCAGCGCCGACGCATCATGACCCTCGGTCTCGCGTCGGCCATCGGCGCGGCGATCGGCGCCGTGCTCCTACTCGAACTGCCTCCCGATGCCTTCCGGGCGGTCGTTCCGGTACTGATCGTGCTGGCGCTGGTCCTCGTCGTGTTCGGCAAGCGGATCACCGCGTGGCTGACCTCACGCGGACATGAGCCCAGCGTCGAGATCACCCCTGTGCTGTGGGGACTCGTCCTCGGGACCGGCATCTACGGCGGCTACTTCGGCGCCGCCCAAGGCGTGCTGCTGATGGCGTTCATGGGGCTGTTCCTGGCCGACACCCTGCAACGCCAGAACGGGCTGAAGAACGTCCTCGCCGGTCTGACGAACTTCGTCGCGGCCATCGTCTTCGTCGCCACCACAGACGTCTACTGGACCGCGGCACTGCTCATCGCCGTCGGCTCCGTGCTCGGCGGTCTCCTCGGGGCGAAGATCGGCCGGCGACTGTCACCCACCGTGCTCCGCGCGACCATCGTCGTCGTCGGAGTGGCCGCCATCGTCAAACTCGTTCTCTGACTCCTCCGGGTTGGCACACATCCGGCCACGTAGATTGGACTCGTGACAGTCCGACGCGTGATGGGCACCGAGGTCGAGTACGGCGTCAGCCTGCCCGGCCAGCCTGGCGCCAACGCGATGCTGTTGTCGGCGCAGGTCGTCAACGCCTATGCGAGCACGCTCCCGGCCGGGCGCTCCCGCCGGGCGAGCTGGGACTTCGAGGAGGAGTCACCACTGCGCGACGCCCGCGGTTTCGACCTCGGTGGCGGCAGCGGCACCGTGGCGCAGGAGTTCATCGACGCCGAGGAGGACTCCGGGATGGCCAACGTCATCCTGCCCAACGGTGCCCGGCTCTACGTCGACCACGCGCACCCGGAGTACTCCAGCCCGGAGGTCACCAACCCCCTCGACGCGGTGCGCTGTGACAAGGCCGGCGAACTCGTCATGGTCGCGGCCACCAGGTTGCTGCCAACCATGCCCGGCGTCAACGCCGCCATCAACCTCTACAAGAACAACACCGACAACAAGGGCGCCTCCTACGGCGCTCACGAGAACTACCTGTGCCGCCGCAGGACACCGTTCGCCTCGCTCGTGCGGCACCTCGTCCCGTTCTTCACTACGCGGCAGGTGGTCTGCGGTGCGGGTCGGGTCGGGCGCGGACAGGACGGCCGCACGAGCGGCTTCCAGATCTCCCAGCGCGCGGATTTCTTCGAGGTCGAGGTCGGCCTCGAGACGACGTTGAAGCGGCCCATCGTCAACACTCGCGACGAGCCGCACGCCGACGCCGACAAGTACCGGCGACTGCACGTGATCATCGGCGACGCCAACATGTCCGAGATCTCCACCTACCTCAAGGTCGGTACGACGGCGCTTGTCCTGGAGATGATCGAGTCGGACTACCTCGCCGACGACCTGGCCATCGCCGCGCCGGTGCGCGAACTGCATCAGGTGTCTCACGACCCCTCGTTGCAGCACGCGATCACGCTGGCCGACGGCCGGACGATCACCGCGCTGGACCTGCAGGGCGAGTACCTCGATCGGGCCCGCAAGTTCGTCGACGACCGTCAGGGCGAGGACGCCGACCCGCAGACCCGCGACGTCCTCGACCGCTGGGAATCGGTGTTGACCCGCCTGCGCGCCGACGCGATGCAGTTGGCCCGCGAGCTCGACTGGGTGGCCAAGTTGCGCCTGCTCGAGGGCTACCGCGACCGCGACGGCCTGGACTGGGATTCGCCGAGGTTACAGCTGGTAGACCTGCAGTACTCCGACGTGCGCCCGGAGAAGGGGCTGTACAACCGCTTGGTCCAGCGGGGTGCGTTCGACACCCTGCTCGAGCCCGGAGCGGCCGAGTCCGCGCTGGTCCACGCTCCGCCGGACACCCGTGCCTATTTCCGCGGCGAGTGCCTCAAGCGCTATGGCCCGTCGGTGGCCGCCGCGTCGTGGGACTCCGTCATCTTCGACGTGGGGCGCGATTCGTTGGTCCGCGTCCCGATGCTGGAGCCACTGCGCGGGACGAAGGCGCACGTCGGCGATCTGCTTGACCGGTGCGCGACCGCCGAGGACCTGATCGAGGCCCTCAACGCCGCTCGGTGAGCCGGCGGGGTGGTCATTCAGACCGGCGTGAACTCGCGTTCGTGTCCGTCGCCCGGCTCGGGTGATCCGATCTCCTCGGCCGGTTCGACCGACACCCGAGGGGTGATCGTCTCCAGCCATTTCGGGAAGTACCAATTGGCCTTTCCGATCGTGTGCATCAGCGCCGGCACGAGAATCGTTCGGAGCACGAACGCGTCGAGGAACACCGCCGTGGCTAATCCGATGCCGAGCAGCTTCACCACCCGGTTCGGGTCCAGAACGAAGCCCATGAACACCATGATCATGATCAGCGCGGCGGCCGTGATGATGCCTCCGGTCTCGGCCTGGCCGACGCGGATGGCCCGCTTGTTGTCACGGGTGTGCACCCACTCCTCGTGCATCCGGCTGACCAGGAACACCTGGTAGTCCATCGACAGACCGAAGATGATCGCGAAGAACAACACCGGGGCGAAAGCCTCGATCGGTCCGCCCTTGCCGATCCCCAGTGCGGCGGAGAACCACCCCCACTGGAAGATCGCCACAACGACGCCGAACGACGCGCCCGCGGCGAGCAGATTCATCAGTGCGGCGGTCAGCGGGATGACGATACTGCGGAAGGCAATCAGCAGGAGCAGGAAGGACAGCACCACCACGGCGCCGATGAACAGCGGCATCTTCGAACTCAGGACGTGCGAGAAGTCGACGTAGACCGCGGTCTGGCCGAACACGTAGACGTGATCGGAGGTCCCTCGGTACAGCGGCGGCAGCACGTCGTCACGCAGGCGTTGGACCAGATCGGTCGTCCGGACGTCCTGCGGGGCGGTCAACGACTTGAACGACACCACGCTCAGCCGTGGAGTCAGTCCCCGTACGGGGACGAACACGCTGCTCGGGTCGACGTCGGCGACCGTGGCCAGTCGGGAGCCGACCTGGCGCGCGGTCGTCGATGCGGTCGGGCCGTCGATCACCAGCGTGAGCGTGGAGTTGTAGCCCGGTCCGAATCCCTGCGCGATCAGGTCGTAACCCTTGCGGGTCGTCGTGCCTGCCCGGTCGTTGCCCTGATCGGCGTGGCCGAGTCTCATCGACAGGAAGGGGATCGCGATGACGAGGATCACGACGCCGCCGACAGCAGCGAGCACGACGTTGCGTTTGGCGACCACAGTCGACCAACGCGCCCAGAATCCCTGGTCGTGCAGGTCATGGAAGACCCCAGCGCGTACCTCACTGCGGTGCTTACGGGTGAGCACCGTCAGGCCCAGGAAGCTGAGTAGTGCGGGCAACAGGGTGAGCGACGCGATCATGGTCAGGCCGACCGCGATCGCCACACCGATCGCCATCCCGTAGAAGAAGCTGACACCGAGGGCCAGGAGCCCGAGCATCGCTATACAGACGGTGGTGCCGGCGAACAGGACCGCGCGACCAGAGGTATCGATCGCCGACTGGATCGAGTCGGTCACGCTCATCCCGCGTCGCAGATTGCGCCGGTGCCTGGTGACGATGAACAGCGCGTAGTCGACGCCCACGCCGATCACCATCAACTCCGTCAACTGCGGCGTCACGTTCGACACGTTCATCGCATGCGTGAGGACGGCGATCAGTCCTAGGCCGCTGGTCAGCGCTGCAGCGGCACTGGCCAATGGCAGCGCGGTGGCACCCACCGTGCGGAACACGAAGCCGAGGATCACGAGTGCGGCGATGAATCCGAGCAGCACGGGTGGGATCCCGCTGGCTTGCTGCCCCTTCCCCTGGAAGCCGGCACCGGTGAACTCGACCTGCACCGTCGGACTGTTCACCGTCTTCAGACGGTCGTAGACGCCGTCGGACAGGTTCTCGTCGTAGCGCACCGGCTTCCAGGTCACGGTGGCGATGGCGATCGATCTGTCCTTGGACAGCAGCACCGGCTGTCCCGGACCGGTCAGAGCCTTTCCGCTCACACACAGAACGGACTGCCACGGTGTGGTCACACTGACGACGTCGAGCTTGTCCATGCACAGGCGAGCGAAGGCGGCGCCGGCGTCAGGTGGTTCGGTCGCGAGATTCCCGGACCGGGCGTGCAGGACGACCTGGCCGGTGAAGCCGTTCTGATCGGACTGCCCGGCCTTGTCGAGCAGCTGGGTGACTGTTGCGGTCTCGGTGCCCGGCAGACTGAACGTGTCCTTGTAGTTCGCCCCACCGAGAACGATGGCGAGCGCCTGGGCGATGACCAGGAATGTGAGCCACGCGGCGATGACGATCCAGCGCTTCTCGATGGCGAAACGGGCGAGCGTTCTCATACAGAACTCCAGGGATGTGTCCCGATGGCGCGGCAGGCAACACCAAGATCAGCCGGCAACACCACGATCAAATGCCGTTGCCGGGCTCAGGCGACGCGGTTCAGGCGACTGATTTCTCCCCGAGCAGCAGGGCGATGGTGAGCTCCAAGCGCTGAGCGACGTCGGTCGCACTTGCGCGCCGGGTCACCCAGGCCACCAGGTTTGACAACCATACGTCGCTGATCACGCGCGCGATCGCGAGCTGCTCCTCGGTCGGGTCGCCGTCGTTCAGCGCACGGGCGATCATCCGGTCGGTGAGCTGACCGACCGCGTCGACCTCAGCGGCGGCCGATGCGTCGGCGAACATGAACGCACGGGTCATCGCCTCAGCGAGATTCGGGTCGCGCTGCATACCTTTGGTGATGCGGGTGAGGATGAACATGAGGCGCTCGTACGCATTGTCACCCGGGATGGTCACCCGCTCTGTGCGCTCGCGCACCTTCTCCAGCTCCCGCGCCATCGCCGAGACGAGCAGATGGATCTTGGACGGGAAGTATCGATACAGCGTGCCCAGCGCGACGTCGGCGCGTTCGGCGACCGCGCGCATCTGCACCGCGTCGTACCCGCCTTTCGACCCGAGGGCGAGGGTGGCGTCAAGGATGCGCTTGCGACGGTCGCGCTGGGCCGACGAGCCGAGCTCCTCGGCGGGGGTTGACTCGGACGCGGAACGAGTTCGAGAAGATCCGGCTGTCATGACGGTCGCCTACCCCTGATCGCGGACTGAAGCACCCGACGATAACACCGGCGGGGCGTCCCAACCGGGAAGAACGTGTTTCAACTTCGTGCATGATTCCCCTACAACTCAGGGTTCTCCTGCGTAGAACGCGTTCTAGTATTCGTGATCGTCGTCCGGCTGATCGGCCCGTGTGGCGTGCGTCCATTCTAAAAACCGCGCGACGCCGCGGGCCACACCCGCGCTGCGCAGCGAGGGGAAGACGTCGAAGGCGTGCTGCGCGCCGCCGATCTCGGCGTACGCGACCGGTTGGGTCGCCACCTGGCGCAGCTTGTCCACGAAGCGTCGGGCCTCGATCACGGGCACCAGGGTGTCGTTCGTCCCGTGGATGACGAAGAAGGGTGGCGCGTCCGCAGTGATCCGGTAGTACGGCGAGGCCGCGATGTAGTCGTCGGGGTAGGCGGCACCGGACCGCATCACGTACTTGCGCAGCATGGCGTGCCGTCCGACTGCGAACGCGTCCCCGGTCTCCTTGGTGAAGTCGTAGACGCCATAGTGCGGGATGCAGGCCTGCACGGAGGTGTCGACGTCCTCGAAACCGGGTTGGAACGAGGTGTCCCCGGCGGTAAGAGCCAGCATCGCCGCGAGGTGACCGCCGGCCGAACCACCGGTCACGGCGACGAAGGACGGATCACCGCCGTATTCATCGACGTGCTCGCGGATCCAGCGCATCGCCTTCTTGAGCGCGACCAGGTGGCCGGGCCAGCGCGAGCGCGGCGAGAGGGGGTAGTTGACCGCCACGCACACCCAACCCCGGGCGGCCATGTGCAGCATGATCGGCAGACCCTGTTGATCCTTGTTTCCGATCATCCAACCCCCGCCGTGTACCTGGAGCAGCACCGGCGCGTCCGGTGGGGTGTCCCGGTGGTGGAAGACATCCATCTCGAAACGCTTTCCGCCGGGGGCGTAGGGCCGACGACGGTGCCGGACGACGTCGACATTGGTCATCCGGAACGGCATCGCCAGCGAGGACCACGGCGCCGCGCGATCGTCGGGTCGTGGATCGCGCGCAATAGCGTTGCGATAGTCGGCGCCGAGCGCAGCGACGAGCGCGTCCTCCACCTCACCACCGGCCCGACGCGCGGCAGCGATCAGCACCGCATAGGCGCCGACATTGAGTCCGGCGGCGGCGAGTCCGAGTGCTCCGCTGCGTCCGTGAACGCCGTGCCGACGCACCTCGAGGGCAGCGTCCAGGACGGTGAGACCGGCCAGGTGAGGGGCGAGTTCGGAGGTCAACCACCCGGCGAAGAACCCCGGTACCACCGCCGGGCCGCTCCGAACCGGCCTGAGCGCATTGGCGACCACGCCGAGTTGGGCCAATTGTCGGCTGAGGAACGGCGCACGCATGGACACTCCATCTGGTCATAAACTAGAACGTGTTCTACTCTTCCGGCATGGAGCGACTGAGCGGGTTGGACGCGAGTTTCCTGTACTTCGAATCGCGCACGAACCACATGCATGTCTGCGGGCTGCTGATCCTGGACCAGTCCACCATGCCGGGCGGATACGACTTCGATCGAGTTCGAGAGGACCTGCGTAGGCGGATCGGCTCGAACCCCGGTTTCCGACGCAAGCTCCACAATCCGAGGTTCAACCTCGATCATCCGATCTGGATCCAGGACGACGAGTTCGACATCGAGCACCACGTCCACCGCGTCACCGTGGGATCGCCGGGTGATCGGGAAGCGCTGGCGCGGGTGTGTGGCGCGATCGCCGCGCAGCCCATGGACCGATCGCGCCCGCTCTGGGAGATGCACGTGATCGAGGGCCTGGAGGACGGCTCGACCGCGGTCATGACCAAGATGCACCACGCCACCGTCGACGGCGTCTCCGGCGCGAGCCTCGTCTCCGAACTGTGCAGCCTGGAGCCCGACGCACCGCCGATGACGGTGACGCAACGGTCGGCGTTGAAGCGACCCAGCGATGCGCGCATCGCGTTCGACGGCGCGCTCGGGGTCGTGCGCCGGCCGGTCAAGCTGGTCACGCTGCTCCCGAGCACGCTCGGTGTACTGCCCCGCTGGGTTGGTCGTTCCCGTCACGGCCGGGCCATGCCCGCGCCGTTCAGTGCCCCGCGCACCTCGTTCAACGGCACCATCACCGCGCACCGCAACGTCGCCTTCGCGCGGCTGCCGCTCGAGGACGTCAAGGAGGTCAAGAACGCCTTCGGCTGCACGGTCAACGACGTCGTGCTCACCATGTGCTCCGGCGCGTTGCGCACCTACCTGGCCGCCCGCAACGAGCTACCGGACTCCTCCCTCGTCGCGATGGTGCCGGTGTCGGTGCACAGCAAGAGCACCGCGGCCGGGACGAACAAGGTGTCCGGCATGTTCAGTTCACTCTCGAGCGACATCGCTGACCCGGTAGAGAGACTGGCCGCAATCGCCGCGCAGAACACGATCGCCAAGGAGCACCACCAGACCTTGAGCGCGTCGCTGCTGCAGGACTGGGCGCAGTTCGCCGCCCCGAACACCTTCGGGCTGGCGGTGCGGGTCTACTCCGCACTTCGCCTGGCCGATCACCACCCGGTCATCCACAACCTGGTGATCTCCAACGTGCCGGGTCCGCCCATGCCGATCTACTTCATGGGAGCGCGGGTCACCGGCTTCTTCCCGTTCGGTCCGGTGTTCGACGGGGCCGGCCTGAACGTCACGGTGCTCTCCAATGACGGGCACCTGGACGTCGGACTGATCGCCTGCCGTGAGTTCGCGCCGGAGCTGTGGGCCCTCGCCGACGACCTGCCCGGCGCGCTGGCCGAACTGGTCAGCGCAGCGCGCGAGCACGCCCTGTCACCGACGCCGTCGCAGCCAGCATCGCGGGCCTGAACAGATCGGCAGACAGCACGCAGGCCGAGTGCCCGGCGGCGATCTCATAGACCGTGGCGCCGGTGCGTCGGGCCAGATCGCGCTGCCGCGCCGGCGGGAGCAACCGGTCGCGTCCGGTGACGACCACCGCGACCGGAACATTCACCTGATCCACCCACGGACGCGAATCGAACCCGGCGATGACGCTCCCCGCGGCGGCGACCTCGCGGCCGGTGGTCGAGCGGAACTGCCGCCAAGCCCAGCGCGAGTCCATGTCCTCATCGATCGTCTCAGCGATCGCGAGGCGTTCGGTGACGGCTGCGCGACCGAGTCGCGCCCCGGCCGCGGCGACCGGTCTGGAACGGCGTGGGGTGGCCGCGAAGTGCGTAGTGCTGGCGGCGAGCACCAGACCGGCGACCCGGTCGGGGTGGCGGCGCCAGGCCAACTGTGACACCAGCGAACCCATCGAGTACCCGGCGGCGACGAATCGGTCGATCGACAGTGCGTCGGCTACGGCGACGATGTCGTCGGCGCAGTCGTCGAGGTCGAAACGGGGAGAGCGGATGCCCTGCGCATGCCACCGCTGATCGAAGATCACCAGTCGATACCGCTTGCGCAGGGCGTCGAGGGACGGATACCAGGTGAGCAACCCCGAGCAGGCGAGCGCGTGCATCAGGAAGACCGTCGGTGCGGGGGTGCCATCCGGGGCGGTCAACGGACCGGTGTCCACGACGTAGGTGGGGCCGCGGCCGGGCAGGTCGACGGTTCGCCCGCTCGGGAGTACGGGAACCGGGGGCATGCGGACAGCACGGCCGACGGTGTCCAGTCCGAGCGTGCTGAGCCTGCCGAGTGCCGCCATACCGATCCCTTGCCCACTCATGGTCGATCGCGAATACTAGAACATGTTCTATCAGGGATGAGGTGCAGTGGTGGACTTCGAACTCGACGAAACGCAGAGCGCGGTGTGCGATCTGGCGTCCGGTGTCCTGCGCGGCGCGGCCGACGATGGCCGGACGGTGGCTGCGTTGGCGTCTCAGATCGGATACGACGAGAGGTTGTGGAAGGCGATGGCGCAAGCAGGGCTGCTCGCGCTCGCCCTGCCGACGGATTTGGGGGGCGACGGGTTCGGGCCGGTGGAGGTCGGCCTCGTGCTGACCGAGGTCGGCCGCCAGACGTTGCCCGTGCCGGCGCTGGCCACCCTCGCCACCGGAGTGCTCCCGGTCCTGCGTTTCGGGTCGCTCGACCAGCAACGGGCACTGCTGCCCGAGGTGGCCGACGGTCGGATCCTGACGGCCGCCCTGCATGACGTCATGACGGTGACGATGTCCGGCGGCACCCTCACCGGCAGTCGCGGCGGCGTGCCATACGCCGAGCAGGCCCACCGGATCCTCGTGCCGACCACCAACGGTGTCGCGGTCATCGACCCGCACGCCGCCGGCGTGACGCTGACCCGCACGCCGTCGTCTACCGGCGCACCGGAGTACAGCGTCAGGTTCGGCAACGCAGCGGTCGACACCGTGCTCGACGCCCAGCCCGAGAACGTCGATCGATTCGTCGTCGCCGGGGCTGCCGCGTCGGCCGACGGCGTGATCGCCGGCGCGCTGCAACTGACCGCGAACCACCTACGCACCCGCGAACAGTTCGGCCGCCCGCTGGCGACCTTCCAGGCCGTCGCCCAGCAGATCGCAGACGTCTACGTCACCGCGCGCACCGTGCATCTGGCGGCGGTGTCCGCGACGTGGCGGCTGGCACAGGGGCTGGACGCGGACGAGGATCTCGCCGTCGCCGCGTACTGGCTCGCGGCGGAGCTCCCGCGTGCGCTGCAGGTCTGTCATCACCTGCACGGTGGCCTCGGCGTCGACATCACCTACCCGCTGCACCGCTACTACTCGCAGGCCAAGGACCTCGCCCGCCTCGTCGGCGGCGCGGCGGCACGGCTCGACCGGTTGGGGGACCTGTGCAGCTCGAACTGACCGAGGACCAGGCGACGTTGCAGCACACGCTGCGCGACTACTTCGCCACGCTCCTGACCCCCGAGGAGACCGACTCGCTGCTGACCACTCGGCATGGCGAGCTCTACCGCGACGTCGTCAAGCGCATGGGTGGCGACGGCTGGCTCGGCGTCGGCTGGCCCACCGAGTACGGCGGCCACGGCTTCGGTCAGATCGAGCAGCAGATCTTCGTCAATGAGGCCGCACGCCAGGACATCCCACTGCCCTACGTGACCCTGCAGACGGTCGGTCCCGTGCTCCAGCAGCACGGGACGCAGGAACAGAAGGACATGTTCCTGACCCGCATCCTGACGGGCGACGTCCACTTCGCGATCGGTTACACCGAGCCCGAGGCCGGCACCGACCTCGCCGCTCTGAAGACCAGTGCAGTACGCGACGGTGACCACTACGTCGTCAACGGGCAGAAGGTGTACACGACCGGCGGGCACGACGCCGACTACATCTGGCTGGCCTGCCGCACCGACCCGGACGCCCCGCGGCATCGTGGGATCTCGATCCTCATCGTCGACACCCGCGAACCGGGCTTCTCCTGGACGCCGACGATCACCGCCGACGGTGCGCACCACACCAACACCACCTACTACTCCGACGTCCGGGTGCCGGTCTCCATGCTGGTCGGGCAGGAGAACCAGGGGTGGCGGCTGATCACCTCGCAACTCAACCACGAGCGCGTCATGCTCGGCCCGGCGGGCAAGATCGCCGGGCTCTACGAGCGGATACGCGAGTGGGCCGCGCGGCCCGGGCCATCGGGGGAGCGGCCGCTCGACGCCCCGGACGTGCGACGCGCACTGGCCCAGACACGGGCGATCACCCGGCTCAACGAGCTGCTCAACTGGCAGGTGGCGGCACGGGTCGGCGACGTCGATGTCGCCGACGCGTCCGCGACGAAGGTGTTCGCCTCCGAGCAGGTCCAGCACGTGTTCCGGCTGCTCGAGGAGATCGTCGGTCGGCACGGGGACCTCAGCAACCCGGACACCGCGGCCCTCGCTCATTGGCTGGACGTGCAGGCCAAGCGGACGCTGGTAATCACCTTCGGTGGCGGCGTCAACGAGGTCCAGCGCGAACTCATCGCCCAGTTCGGGCTGAACCTGCCGAGGGTGCCCCGATGACGACCCACACGTACCCGTTGAGTGGTCCGTTCCACGTTGAGTGGTCCGAAATTTCGGACCACCCAACACCGATTCGGACCACTCAACCAGACCCGACGCGGACGGTGGCCCACGATGAGTGACCCGATCCTGGCCGAGGCCGAACGGATCGTCGCGCTGGGGGAGTGCGCTCCACGCCGGGCCCGCGACCCGATCAACCAGCCGATGATCAACAACTGGGTCGAGGCGCTGGGCGAGACGAACCCCGTCTACATCGACGCGGACGCCGCCCGTGCCGCCGGCCACGACGGGATCGTCGCGCCACCGGCGATGATCCAGGTCTGGACGATGCCCGGCCTGCACGGTCAGCGGACCGGCGACGACCCGCTCGGGCTGATGATGGCCGTGCTCGACGACGCCGGGTACACCTCGGTCGTCGCCACCAACTGCGAGCAGACCTATCACCGCTACCTGCAACCGGGCGAGCAGGTGTCGATCACCACTCGGCTCGAGGGCGTCGTCGGCCCGAAGCGGACCGGCCTGGGCGACGGGTACTTCGTCACCGTCCGCAACACCTGGTACGTCGGCGACGAACCGGTCGTGGAGATGCTGTTCCGGGTCCTGAAGTTTGCGCCCACACCGCCGAAGCCCGAACCGGCGCCCGTCATACGTCCGCTGATCAGCCGGGACACCGCCTTCTTCTGGGCGGGCACCGCAGCGGGTGAACTGCGGATCCAACACTGCCCGCAGTGCGACACGCTGCGTCACCCACCCGGACCGATGTGCATGAGGTGCGGCCACGACAAGCCCGACTGGGTGGTCGCATCCGGCCGCGGAACCGTCTTCAGTTTCGTCGTCCACCACGCGCCGAAGGTGCCTGGCAGGACCCTGCCGTTCGTGGTCGCCCTCGTCGAGCTGGACGAGGGCGTGCGGATGCTCGGCGAACTGCTCGACATCGACCCCGCCGACGTCATGGTCGGGCTGCCCGTCGAGGTCGCGCTGACGAGGATCGACGACGAGCTGACCCTGCCGAACTTCATCCCTCTCGGAACTCGGCAACGCAAGGGCGATGAGCGCTCGCGCGAAGAGCGCGGGCAGCCGCGTGGCAAAGTCGCGCCTGCGTTGCAGACCGGGCCCGAGCAGAGCGAGCGGTCGGGGCGAGACGCAGAGCTGCCGCGCTGGGAGGTAATAGCCACCCCGACCTTCGTGGTGTCGAGCGCACTTGCAACCCGCGATTTCCAGGACGTCCATCACGACCGCGACAAGGCGATCGCGCGGGGCAGCAAGGACATCTTTGTCAACATCCTCACCGACACCGGCCTGGTCCAGCGTTACGTGACCGACTGGGCCGGTCCCGCCGCCCGGATCCACAACATCTCCATCCGGCTCGGCGTGCCCTGCTACGCATACGACACCCTGGTCTTCTCCGGCGAGGTGATTGCCGTGGACGGCGAGGTGCACACCGTCTCGGTGACCGGACGAGGACAACTCGGCGACCACGTCGTCGGCACTGTCACGGTGTCCGGAGTGGCGTCATGACGCTGTCGGGACGGGCCGCGATCGTCGGCATCGGCGCCACGGAGTTCAGCAAGGATTCCGGCCGCTCGGAACTGCGCCTCGCCGCCGAGGCAGTGCGGGCAGCGATCGCCGACGCCGGCCTCACGCCGGCCGACGTCGACGGCCTGGTGACCTTCACGATGGACAGCAACGCCGAGTCGGCCGTGGCGCGCGAGGCGGGCATTCCGTCGTTGTCGTTCTTCAGCCAGATCAACTACGGCGGCGGCGCAGCGTGCGCGACCGTGCAGCAGGCCGCGATGGCGGTCGCGACCGGCGTGGCCGATGTCGTCGTCTGCTACCGGGCGTTCAACGAGCGCTCCGGGCACCGTTTCGGGCAGTTCGCTACCTCGGCCGCCGCGATGCCGACCTCCGCCGGCCTGGACGCGGCCTGGTCCTACCCGGTGGGCCTCGGCACCCCCGCGGCCCAGGTGGCGATGATGGCGCGGCGCTACATGCATGTCTACGGGGTGACGAGCGAGGACTTCGGGGCCGTCGCGGTGGCCGACCGCAAACACGCGGCCACGAACCCGGCGGCCTTTTTCTACGGCAAACCGATCACCCTGGCCGAGCACCAGGCGTCCCGGTGGATCGCCGAACCACTGCACCTGCTGGATTGCTGCCAGGAGAGCGACGGCGGCGTCGCCCTGGTCGTCACCTCAGCGGAGCGGGCCCGCGACCTGCCCAACACGCCCGTGATGATCGCGGCCGCCGCCCAGGGCAGCGGAGCAGACCAGTTCACGATGACCTCCTACTACCGCGACGAACTCACCGGTCTGCCGGAGATGAAGATCGTTGCCGACCAGTTGTGGTCGCAGTCCGGGCTAACCCCGGACGACATCGACGTGGGCGTGCTCTACGACCACTTCACCCCGTTCGTCCTTGTCCAGCTGGAGGAACTCGGCTTCTGCCCGCGCGGCGAGGCGCGGCACTTCATCGCCGACGGTGCTATCGAGCTGGGTGGACGTCTCCCGCTGAACCCTCATGGCGGGCAACTGGGCGAGGCGTACATCCACGGGATGAACGGCATTGCCGAGGGCGTGCGCCAGCTGCGCGGCACCGCCGTCAACCAGGTCCAGGACGTCGAGCACGTGCTCGTCACCGCCGGCACCGGCGTTCCCACGTCCGGGCTCATCCTCGGTCGCTGAAAGGTTCAGGCTCGGTCGAGGTCCATCGCGTCGAGCTTGGCGAACAGTCGGTCCAGGTACGCGTAGACCTCGTCCACGGCTTTGTCGGGCAGCCCGTACACCACATCGGTGACGCCGCCGGTACGCCAGGTATTCAGCTTCGCCGGGTCCGGCCGACCGTCGAGGGCGACGACGCGGGGGACGCCGATACGACCGGCCTCGGTCCAGATCTCACGCAGTCGCGCGACGCGGGCGGGCACCTCGTCGTCGCGCGGGGTGGTGATCCAGCCGTCGGCGCTGCGGGCGATCCAGGCGAAGGTCTTGTCCGTGCCTCCGGCGCCGATGAGGACGGGAACGTCGCCACGGACGGGTTTCGGCCAGGCCCAGCTCGGACCGAAGGAGACGTACTCGCCCTCGTAGGCCGCCTCGTCCTGGGACCAGAGCGCCCGCATCGCGTCGAGGTATTCGCGTAGGACGGTGCGCCGGCGATCGGCCGGGACGTGGTGGTCGGCCAGTTCGTCGGTGTTCCACCCGAAGCCGGCGCCGAGGGTCACCCGACCGCCGGAGAGGTGGTCGAGGGAGGCGATCGTCTTGGCGAGCGTGATCGGATCGTGCTCGACCGGCAGGGCCACCGCCGTGGACAGCTCGATCCGCGAGGTGACCGCGGCGGCTCCGGCCAGGGCAACCCACGGGTCCAGGGTGCGCATGTAGCGGTCGTCGGGCAGCGTCTCGTCCCCGGTGCCCGGGTGCGGCGCGTGCCGCTTCACCGGGATATGCGTGTGCTCCGGCACGTAGAACGTGTCGAAGTCACGCTCCTCGGCGGCGCGCGCCGCGTCGGCCGGAGTGATGCCCCGATCGCTGGTGAACAGCACGATGCCGATGCGCACCGGCTCAGCCTATTGCCTAGATCGTTTGCATCCAGATGCTCGCGTCCAGGTCGGCCAGGACCGGACCGGACCGTGAGACGTTGAGTTGCGGCGGTATGCGGTCCCAACTGTCAGCGGGGATTCCTTGCGTTTGCATAAGTGTGACCAGGCTTCTCCTCGATACGATCGCACCGTGCCCGCGTCTGAGAACGACGTCACCCCGGCCGACTTCGACCGAAACCTGATCTTCGACCTCGGCCTGCATACCGGCGAAGACACGGAGTTCTACCTCGCCAAAGGATTTAGGGTCGTCGCTGTCGAGCCAACCCCACCCTGTGCGCCAAAGTGGGCACGCGGTTGGCGGCCGCGGTCGCCGACGGCCGCCTCACCATCGTGAACCGGGCAATCGCGGAGCAGCCCGGCGAGATCACCTTCTTCGAGAACGAGTTCTCCGCGTGGGGGACCGTCAACCCCGCATGGGCAGAGCGCAACCGCCGACTCGGATTCACCTCGCGCGAATGCACGGTGGTCGCGACCACGATGGCCGAACTGCTGGCCGAATACGGCACTCCGTACTACACAAAGATCGACATCGAGGGCATGGACATGGTGGCGCTACGCGGCTTCGTCGGGCTCGAATCCCGACCGAAGTTCGTGTCCATCGAGTCGGACAAGGTGTCCTTCCAGTCACTTCGAAATGAGTTCGAGACCCTCGTCGACCTCGGCTACGACCGGTTCAAGCTGGTCTCGCAGCGCGATGTACCCAAGCAGGCTTTACCGAATCCGCCAGCCGAGGGAACGTATGTCGAACGCAGTTTCACACTCGGTGCGAGTGGAACATTTGGTGACGAGACACCGGGCGAGTGGGTGAGCGCCGACGAAGCCATCGAGGCATACCGCCGGGTATTCCTGCAGTACTCGCTGACCGGCGACGATCCGTTCATTCGAACGAGAATTCTGCGGATCGCCTTGAAAGCGATCGGCTTCCGACGTAACTGGTTCGACACGCACGCCAAACTGCAGGGAACCTAGGCTGGTCGCACAGCGAATCGATCACCACCGATGTATCGAGAAGCCCGAAGGTCGCGTCACAGTCCCTGGTCGATCCGGGCGTAGCGCTCCGCACTCCGCGCCCGCGCCTTCGCCGCCTCGACGTCGCGGTCCTTGGCCGGTGCGTTGGTGGTCAGCGATTCCAGCAGGTGCGCGGTGATGTGCGCGATCTCGTGCACCGCATCGTCGAAGGCCTGCTGATTCGCCGCCGATGCTTTCGTGCTCCCGCTGATCTTGCGGACGAACTGCAGAGCCGCAGCCCGGACCTCGTCGGAGGTGGCCGGCGGTTCGAAATTGTGCAGCGTCCGGATGTTTCTACACATGCCGTCACTGTGCCACGACCGACAGCTCTCAGCCGGATACGTCGTACTGGTCGAAGTGGATCCGCGCGGTCGCAACGCCTGCGTCGGTGAGGCCACGGACCGTCGCAGCGATCATCGGATCCGGGCCGGCGACGAGGACCGCGACATCTACCTGCGCCCAGTCCTTCAGAGTCGGGACAACGTCCTCGACCCGTCCCCGCAGACCGGTGTACTCGGCATCATCGGAGACCACCCCGTAGACCTGGACGTGGTCGCTGTGCCCTCCCTCGTCGACGGCCCGGCGCAATCGCCGGGCCGGGTAGAGATCAGCCGCGGTGCGCGCACCGACGAAGACGTAGATCGGCGGGGCACCCGGCCACGCCGAGGCGGCCTCGACGACCGCACTGATCGGTGCCGCGCCGGTACCGGCGCACACGCACAACAGCCCGCCCGGCGGCAGCGTCCCCGGGTCGACGACCAGGTCGTTCCCGCGAGGAGGCCCGAGCCGTAGACGATCTCCAACCGCCGTGTGGCGCACCAGCGCGGCCGAGACGCCGGTGGCGTTCACCGAACGAACCTGGAGTTCGAGGGTGTTGTCCGGTCGCGGCGCGCTCGCGATCGACATCTGGCGCCATTCCCGACTTCGGGAGGCGAGTTCGAGCGTGAGGTACTGCCCGGCCTGAAACGGATACTGCTGGTCCGGTTGCAGACGCAGGACCGCGAAGTTGTCCAGGGCGCGGGTGTGCTCGAGCACCGTCGCCCCCCAGGATGCTGGTTCGGCACGATGCTCCTGCGCGCCGTCGATCATGATGCTCGCGAGCCGGGTGTAGCTCGCGGTCACCGCCGAGGTGAAGTCCTCGGTCCAGGCGTCGCCGAGCAGACCGCGCCACGCTCTGATCAGGGACGAGCCGACCAGGTCGTAGTGCTGCGGCTCGACGTCGAACTTGCGATGGTCCGCACCGAGTTGGGCGAGATGAACACTCATCGAGTCGGGGTCGTCGGTCACGACCCACTGCACGAGCGCTCGGCCGAAATCAGCTCGCTGCTGGGTCATGCTGGCCGGGAACATGGCGAATGCGTCGTCGCCCAGGGCGAGGAACAGCTCCGCGTAGAACATGCGGATCAGCGCGTCGGCGCGATCGCTCACGAGATCCCATGCGGTTCGCACCGTGCTGCGGTCGTAGGGCTCGGCCGACGGGGCGTAGAACGCCGGCGTCGCAGCTGGACTCTGACGTCGCTCGGTCTGTCCCAGCACCAGCCCGCCGACCCGATTGCGACCATGCGACGGTGCGGGATCAACCACCGGGGCAGCCGAAGGCGGCGGTTCAGCCGAAGGCGGCGGTTCAGCCGAAGGCGCGACGGACGTCGTCTGCTCCGGCGCGACGACGCGACGACCGCGTCGGGTACCTGACCCGTCGGCGGAACGCCGTCGGCTCAGGGCATCCCGAAGACCCATCTGCTCGCCTCCAGCTCGCGTCGACGGTCATGCTACGGGCGCCGCGCACGCGACAACAGCGTCGTCGGCCGGCCGATCAGCTGACCAGGCCACGTCCGGTGATCAGCGGCAGATCCAACGCCGTGACCAGGCCCGGCCGCGCCGCGACGACGGCCTCGACGGCGTTGACCAGGCGCATTGCGGTGGCCTTGAGCCCGGCGGTGTTGTGATCACCGTCGGTGCCGAGCAGTTCCAGCTGCACGGTGTAGTTCGGCTCGCCGGTGATCTTGACCCGGTAGCAGCCTTGGCCCTGTGGCTGGGGCCAGTCCGGAGCCAGGTCGGGACGCAGCCTTGTGACGTGCTCGAGCACGCACACCGGGCGCCCTTTGCGCATCCCGAGCACCTCGAAACGCAGCGCGGCCATCGTTCCTTTCTCGATCGTCCCGGCGGCGATCTCGAAGGTGTCCGGCGCCGCGATCTTGACCACGGTCTCCTTGACCTCGTCCAGTTCCACGTCGAGTCCGGCGGCGAGTTGCCGGACGACCGAGCCCCAGGCGAAGGTGAGGATGCCCGGCTGCAACAGCATCGGCGTGTGGTCCATCGGTTTGCCGAAGCCCATCACCTCGAACAGCACCGTGGCGTTGTTGTAGGTCGAATAGTCCAACAACTCCAAGCAGCGCACCTCGTCAATGCGCTCGGACACCGAGGTCACGACCAACGGCAGCCAGTCGTTGGCGAAGCCGGGGTCGACGCCATTGACGAACAACGACGCCCCGCCGGCCTGCGCGGCCGCGACTATCGGATCGGTCAGTTCGGCGGGCACGGTGCCGTCGGGGTACTGCAGGAACACCGGCGAGCTCGACACGACATTGATGCCGGCAGCAAGGAAACGCTGCAGATCACCAAGCGCCTCCATCAACCGGTTGTCGGCCATCGCGGTGTAGACGATGCAGTCCGGCTTCAGCGCGAGCAGCGCATCGGCATCGTTGGTGGCTAGCACCCCGACGTCGCGGCCGAGGCCGGCCAGGTGACCGGCGTCCTGCCCAGCCTTGTCCTCGCTGGAGACCCAGACCCCGATCAGTTCGAGTTCGGGACGGGCCAGGATGCCGGCGATCGCGTGGCGGCCGACGTTGCCGGTGGACCACGCCACCACCCGCAGGGTCACAGCTGTGCTCCCAGGTCGGTCAGGCCCATGTCGAGGTTGGGCTGCTCGAGGCCGCCGTCGACCTCGAAGATCTTGCCGGTCACATAGCCGCCGGCGGGGCTGGCCAGGAACA
>JBDTFN010000114.1:0-7896 GCA_039937915.1 Jatrophihabitans sp.
GGACAGTCGTGACCGCGGGACGCCGGGCAAGCGTCGGCACAATGCTCACGCCTCGCGTCGGCGATGTGTCGAGAAACGCCGTGCCCACGGGCAGAATAGACAGTAAACCCATGGGCACAATCGTGACGTCGCCCGCCGGGAGGACTTGGCGCAGGGGGCGCAGGCCGGCGCCGAGGAACTTGACCATCCGTTCAAGCTCGACGAGCCACGACTCGACGCTCGATGACGGACGCCGGCGATAGGCGTCGAACGCGTTGACGTAGGTTTTGGTCTGGTCTAGCAGGGCGTCGGGTGCCAGTCCGGGCAACGGGACGGTGGACCAGTCTGCGCCCTTGGTGCGGTGCAGCGCATCGGTACCACCCGGCGTGGACAACAGGCAGATGCTGGTACCGGTCCGCTGCGCGCCGCTAATCGCACGCGAGCCCAGCCGCTCGGTCAACTCAAGCGCGCGTCCTGCCTGCAGAGCTGCCGCTGCCTCGGTCGGCCGGCCTAGCCGCACGAGCGCTGTGCCGGCGGCGGTAGCCACCCGAGCGGTCTTCTGTGACCATCGATATCGATCGTCCCAGTCGGCGGAGCTGGCCCGGAGTTGCGCGGTCAGCGAGGTCGCGACGGCGTGGGCGTCAAGCACCTCTTCCCACGCGGCTCGGCGTAGGGCGGAAAACGCCCATCGGTCCGCGGCCAGTAGGCGGACGCCCATCGACTCAGCGCCCGACCCGCCAGGTGAGATCAAGGCCCGATATAAGCTGACACCTTCCGCGACGCGATTCTGCGCTATTCGCAGCTCCGCCAGATTCAACCGGATGAGATCGGCCTGACCGGGGGGCGCTGTTGGTAACGAGTCTTCCAGCGCGGTCACCAACTCGTCCCTTGACCTCGGATCTGGTTCAGGGAAGTTCTGCAGTGCTGCAAGCAGGCTGACGAGCACCGTCCCTGCCTCGTTCGAGTCGGGCGGCATCTCATTGCGTGCCTGCAGCAACAGTTCAATAGCCCGGGCCGCGTCACCGGCGCGCGCCTCCGGAGAGCGGATTCCTACCGTGGCGGCCGCGAACTTACGCAGCAGGTTTGCGAGATTGCGCTTCATTCGCCAGGCCAACTCGGGCGGCGGCGGGGCACGATGCGCTTGCTGCCAACCACTTGCATCGAGCAGATTGTCCAGGACGAAGATAGGACGGACGAGGTCCGGGGGGCCGCTAATTAGGGGTACTCCCTCACCCTCGTCCCAATACGTCACGACCCGGTTGTCGCGGCCTTGACGGACGTCGAACCGGCTCTCCAAGGCCCACGACAGATCGAGGGCGACTTCGTACATTTGGCCGGACTCATCTTCGCCCAGTGCGACGATCGCGGCGTCGAAGTCGGCGATCGCGGCGTCGAAGTCGGCGATCGCGGCGTCGAGGTCGGCCGCCGAGCTGGTCCTCCGGTGGCGTTTCATGAGCGCCTGGCCGCGCTTCTGGCGCAGCCCCGGCTGATCTGCCACACCGATCAGATCGCCGAGCACCTCGATGAGTCGGTTTGTGTCATCGGCGTCGGGTCGGAGCCCGATTCGCGCAGATAGGGCCTTCCCCAACTCCCAGCTGAGCAGCGGCCACGCTTCAGGTGGTGGTAGCGGCGCGGCCAAGGCTTGCCCAAGCACGCTGATGGCCGCGTCCAAACTTTCTGGGTCGTGGCCCGCCTCCCATGCGGCGAACAGCTGTCGACCGCTGTCGAGCGGATCTTGTCGGCCGTTCATGGATCAGAACGTGATTGCCGTGGGTGTCTCATCACTAGCGTGATCAAGGCGGATGCGCTTCTTGGAAAAGAGGGTGTGCTTGTCGATTGCGGCCCCGAGGGTGACGGTGAGCGAACCGGTGCAACCGACCGGCACCTGTATGACCATGCCGAGCCGGGCGGGCTTGTCGATAGCCTGCGTGGGCGTCTTCCGAAAGCTCCAGGAGGGGCGCGCGCTGAGCTCTGGGCCGCCTATCACGTAAGACACGGTGCCGTGCTCAACACTGCCGCGATCCAGTTCGCCGCCGGACACGCCGACGCCAGCTATGGTCAAGTCGGGCTTGATGGTCACGCTCCGGTTCGCGTCCTTCGCGTTCGACAGCTCGGTGGGGTAGAGCGAGTAAGCAAGGGTCTGGCCGGTTTCCCCGCTGTCGCTCAGCTCCACCTTGACCTCGGCGGTGACCAGATCCGGCTCCCCGTAGGGAAAGTTCACCGACATGATCACGAGGACGAATCGCAGACTGCCGTCTTTGGCTTCGAGGTAGGTCTGCAGTTCCACATCCTCCGGGTGATAGTTGCGGTCGATCGGCATGGAGACTGGGCCGCCGAACTCAACGCGCCCCGTTAAATGTTCCGCGGCCCGGACCGCAGTGTCGTCACCGTCCTCGAAATGTTCCCGGTCGAGGTCCACCGCCCGGGGAACGGGGAATGCCAAAGGCACCGGAACATTCGTCGACATCGGGACCCCCTTTTGCGTAGGCCGGACACAGCCGACCGACCTCGATCATGCTGGCAGACAGTCGTGCAGCGAGCAATCGTTCGCCCTCACGGCAGAGCGGGGTCTCCACTCCACAACCGGAGGAGAGGGTAGACGGTCATGAACGCTCTGATGGGGTGCTTTGCGTCTTCGGTGTCATACGTGCACCACACCATGCGATCATCCCGTGGACCGTGACGTCTCAGTGCTCGAAGCGTGGGGGATCAGCCAGCGAGGGTAAGAGCTATGGCAGCGCTTGGTTGTGAGAACTCCAGGCAACTTTTCTGGTCACTTCTGAACTTGGAGCTTGACCGTTGCCGAGCGGTCAGCCCCCAGGGGCGGCGGCGTTTCCTTGATCCTCGACTGTCGATACGGAATCATCCTCAACGCCTGCGACTCCGCGAGACGTCTCGCGTCGGGAAAATTGGGGTGAATGTGACAGCTATGCAGATTGTCGCCACTGTCGTGAACGCTGCGCCGTCAGCAGCGAAGGACAGCACGTCGGACGTTCTTCGGGCGATCGGTTCTCTGGCCTGGCCCGTCATCGTCGTTCTCGCTCTGTGGCTTCTCAAAGACCCGCTGCGCGCTGCGGTGGGGCGCATCAGCGAGGTCGACGTCGGCAGCACAAAGGTGGTACTGCAGAAGCAGGCCGACGATGCCGCCAACACGACCAAGGCCGCGTTGGGGACCTCGGGCGCAGGCGTCGCGGCGCAGCCGATCATCGACAGCGCCAGGGCAAAGGCCACTACCGATCCGTCCGGTGCCGTGCTGGACGCATGGGCGGGGATCGAGGACGTCGTGCGTAGGGCACCTACGGCGTCCCACGGCGCGATGAGCGCCTCTGTCACCGAGGTCGTGAACGCGTTGGCCAGCGCTAAGTCGTTGGACGGGTCCTTGGTTCCGGTGGCGAGAAGTTTGGAGGCATTACGCGCCATGGCCGCTGCCAAGCCCAAGACCATCAGCCCGGCCATGGCTACCAGCTTTGTGGCCGCGACCGGTGACCTCGCGCGACTGATCGACCAGAGCCTGTAGTGGCCAAGCGGCTGGTGGTGTGCTGTGACGGCACGTGGAACACCCCTGATCAGCTCAGCAGCGGGCTGCCGACGCCCACCAACGTCACCAAGCTGGCCCTGGCTGCGTCTGTCCGCTCGCTGCCGCTGGAACCGAACAGCGCACGTTCTACCACCCCGGGGTCGGCACACGCAGCGGGGAAAAGCTGCGCGGAGGCGCGTTCGGGTTCGGGCTATCCCGCGATGTTCGTGATGCCTACCGATTTCTCGTCACCCACTTCGAACCTGGCGACGAAGTCTTCTTCTTTGGATTCAGCCGCGGCGCCTTCACCGCACGCAGCACGGCCGGGTTCGTACGCAACTGCGGGATCCTGCGACCTGATGAAGCCGACCGTGTCGACGAGGCCTACGCGCAGTATCGAAGCCGCACCGCTCACCCCCGCGGGGTGCAGGCGCAGTTGTTTCGGCACTCATTCTCCAATGAGACCAGGATATGTTTCATCGGCGGGTGGGACACCGTCGGCGCTCTCGGGGTGCCGCTCAGCGGCGCACGCTTCCTGAACTCCCTCAACCGCGGATCCCAGTTCCACGACACCGCGTTGAGCACGACCGTCGACGCGGCTTACCAGGCCCTCGCCATCGATGAGAAGCGCAAACCCTTCCGCCCGGCGGTGTGGAGGAAGCAACCCTCGACCGTCCCTCAAGATGTTGAGCAGGTGCGGTTCGCCGGTGTGCACTGCAACCTCGGCGGCGATTACGCCGATCACGCCCTGTCCGACGTCGCTCTATAACGTCACGACTCACACCGCCAACGAAGTCCCGGCGTCATAAGAACATTCTTCAGAAACGATCAACAAAACCCTCGACCACCACGCGGCGCAAAACACCAACCACCTAGCGCGCAGACGGATATTGCAGGTGCACACCGCACCACCTAAGCCAGGGGGTGTGGCTCGACCGTTGTCGAGGTCGTCGGCGTCAACGCCAGCCTCGGGTTGGCCCATCGCTCATTGCCGTACCCGAAGTGGACGGGCTGCAGGTTCGTGCCCAATGCGCGTACGACTTTGAGCGGCGCGAGAGCGACGTCCGACGATGTGAGGTCGACTGCGGCTGTTCGTATGCCGGCTTTGGCCAGGGCATCGACGCAGTCTGCAACCGAGGCAGCGTGGCGGTATCGACGTCGGAGGCTGATGATCGCGTGGGGTGTGTCTTTGGCCGCGCGTAAGCCGTCGAGCGAGCTTTGCCGCTCGGCGGGAACGAAGTACAGCGCATGGTCCAGTCCGGTGAGGACGTCGGTGGGGGAGCGGAGCTCCTTGGCCTGGCCATCGATCATCAATCGTCGGATGTAGGTGCCACAGTGACTGTGCTCGAGCACCGCTCGACGGATAGCGCGGTCGATATCTGCATGAGTTCCCAAGCCGATGGTCACGCCGGGCCAGGAGCGTCCATCGCCCAGACCGAGGCACACCACGGTTGGGTGCTCGGTGCCCACATCGAGCAGGTAAAGCTCGGGATTCGCGCCTAGGTTTCGCGCTTGGCTGAAGGCCGCCTCCGTCACCGGGTCGAGTTCAGTGCATTCGATTCGGGCACCGGGTGCTTGGGTGAGCCAGTGGAGCATAAATGCATCGCGTTCGATGAGTTCATAGAGCGCGTTCAATGTTGCATGTTCGAGCGTTGTGCCGGCGGCGAGACCGTTGCTCGACATCTGCGCGAACCGTTCCGATCGGTCCACCGGGAAGTTCATGAATGCAGCGAGCGCGGGAATGTAGACCGGCTCGGCGGTGTCCAGCCAGGCACCACGCACCCATGACATGACGCGGTCAGGGTCGAACGGGGTATACGCGAAGCCTGGGCGCTGGTACTGCGCGTCGTTGTATAGCGCAAGCCATCGCGGGTCAAAGGCGCGATCCCCCCAGTCGGTGAGCGATGCACGGGTGAGGAGCGTGGGGTCCCAGATCGAGGCCGAGTAGCGTTCGATCCCCTCCCCAATCGCACTGCGGATCGCCTCGTCACGGGAAGCGCCTTTGCCTTCGCCGGTGAAAGACGCTGGTGTTCCGGGCGACGGGGTTGGGGCGATGGACGCGCTGCATGCGATCGGAAGCTGCGGCCCGTCCGAACCGGTGTCGAAGATATAAAGGCGTCGGATGATTCCAGTACGGGTACCAGCCAGCTGCCGCAATTCGGCCGGGACGAGCGGCGATTGGGTCAACGGAATCAGGGGCGAAACTTGACGGTTGGCTCCGCCGCACACTTCACAGTGCGGCATCGGGACCACCGCGTGCGGGTCCGCGACGGTCCCATTGTCGACCACCACCCATCCGAGCCCGGCCACGTCAGGAAAGCGGGTCAACAATGTCAGGTTGTCGGCAGCAATCTGAATGGCGCCGGCATCACGCGAGGTGAGGGGCCGGTGACCACCGCCGAGCGAATCGGAGAGTCGGCTGTGGCAGCAGGCCCAGCAACCATGGTGGCCAGGCACCGTGAGTGGACCGATGAGCACCTCCGTCCCGGCAGTCCAAACCGGAAGGTGCGCTACGCCGTCCGCATACAACCTGCGCACCGACGCGATCGCAGCATCGCGGTCGAAGCCTGACAGGTCGCAAAACACCACATCAGCGTGATCGCCGGGTGGCACGACGATGCTCTTGGAAACGGAGGCCCGCACCGCCCGGCTGACCTCGGAGTCCCGCAAAAATGAGACCGTCGGTTCATGTGATGCAGCCGACGGGCCGGCAGCAAATGGAACGTCAACGAGGACCCCGTACTCGGACAGCACAGCTTTGAGTTCGCCAAACCACTCCGTCTCGTCAACGGTCCCTGACTGAAGCGCGGGCAGGACATCGTTCACGAAGCTGGTGTCGGCGCGGTTTTTGATGCCTAGACACCGTCCGGGAGTAGCGAGAGTGACGCCACCACGGGTAGCGATGACAAAGACGCCAGGAGCCAGACTGGTACAGGAGTCTCTCAGCGAGCTTCCTCAGTCGTCTCTAGATTCACTTCGCCAGCTTTGCGCAATACGTTGAGCGAACCCATAAATGCAGGCCCGCAAGGCTCGCACTGATTGCATTCCATGCACTTGAGCCGGAGGAAGAGGACCTCGCTGATCAACGCAAGCGAGTCCATGATCTCTTCGACCTCAAATCGGCGGCTGCCCGTCATAACTCCTCCAACAGAAGTTGACCCACCCACTACACGATCTCGAAGGCAAATGCAACCTACACCTGGCGAGCCCCTTGGCATAGAGGGCAGAAGAGAACGGCGCGCATTCTCCAACTCGCCGCACCTGACCCACCGACGGCGCTGTTTCGGTTGGCGGCTGGTGTCCAGTTCGACAGACTTGTTTCGTGATCAGCTAGAGGTTGTCAGTCTCGTCTGCCCCTGCTGGGTATCAGTTTCCGCGTGAGGTGATTGCGGTCGCGGTGCGCTGGCTGTCTTCTGCGATCTTCGAGGCTCCGCTCATAGCATGCAACCGCGAGGCCCTTGCCCGTCGCCAGCTCAACCAGATTCCCGAATAGCCGCTACATGCTCTACTAATGGGTCGCGGATGGCTGGGCGGACGGGCTGGGGGCAACGATGTGGGCCAAGGACAGGGACGGAACCGCCGCGGACCGTAAGACGCGGCTGAACCGAAGCGCGGTCTGGGGGATACCGCTCGGTGGGTTAATCCTCTTCGGATTCGGGGTGTATGCACTGTTGCCGCTGCTGTTCGGTACGCGCGAAAACGGCACGGTGCGCGACTGCACCGAGCACGTCAGCTACGGACGCAGCACCTCTACGAGCTACCAGTGCGGCGTGCAACTGACAACCGGCTCGACAACAACGGTGAGCTTCGATTCCTCGCCGTCCTTCGGCGACCACGTGTCACTAACCATGTGGGGCGGTCGGGCGGTCGACGTTGGCCAAGCAACCCGGCAGTCGTGGATTTTCGGCGGGATCGGGCTCATTTCGATAGCCGGCGGGGTCTGGTTCCTGCAGCACACCCGAGTACGCACCCAGGATAACGGTGCCGACGTCCCGTCCCGCTGACCCTGTACAGACAGCCCTCTCGGTAGCGCTCCGGCAAGCCGCATCCGCGGTGCACGCGGGCGCCAGGATGTCGCTCGTTTCGGAGCAACGGAGCAACGGAGCAACGGAGCAACGGAGCAACGGAGCAACGGAGCCCGTAGGGCTTGTGCCCTCTCGCGGTAGGTCGGTGTGAAAGGTCGGTCGCCGGTCAGTAGGTGACGGGTAGTTTCATGTAGCCGCGCAGGGTTAAGCTCGCTCGACGTTCGGCTCCCTGAGTGATCTGGAGTGTCGGATATCGGTTGAGCAGCGTTGGAAACGCGAGCTGAGTCTCCAGCCGTGCAAGGGGCGCGCCGAGGCAGTAGTGAATGCCGCCGCCGAACGACATCGGCCCACCCTCGTGTCGCGTGACGTCGAGGC